>NZ_JAAHHU010000028.1:0-75673 GCF_010672095.1 Moorena sp. SIO3I6
CCCCAATTTATCTATCTACTACATTTGAACGTCAGCCAGACGGCAGCTACCCTCAGGGTTATAACTACAGTCGAGACAATAACCCGAATCGGGATAGTTTGGAGAAATGCCTGTCTAAATTGGAGGGGGGAGCAGCCGCCGCCGCTTTTTCTTCTGGTTCAGCAGCTACCTTGAGTATCTTCCAGGCTTTGTCTCCTGGAGACCATGTAGTTGCACCTCTAGATAGTTATACAGGAACTGGGTTTCTCTTGCGAGAAATTTTCGGCCCTTGGAATTTGGAGGTTACTTTTGTAGATATGGCTAACCCTAGCACAGTCATGGAGGCAGTTCAACCCAATACCAAGCTGATTTGGATAGAAACCCCTTCCAATCCAATGTTAAGGGTTACCGATATCAGCAAAATTGCCCATATTGCCCATCAGCATAATGTTTATTGTGTTTGCGATAACACTTGGGCAACACCGATTAGCCAACGTCCGTTGGAGTTGGGGGCAGATTTGGTTATACACTCCACAACCAAGTATCTCGGTGGACACAGTGATGTCTTAGGAGGTGCCGTGATTACTAAGGTTGAGGATGAATTTTTTCAAAAAATTAAAACAATTCAGATGGCTGGCGGTTCAGTAGCCGCTCCTTTCGACTGTTGGTTACTCCTGCGGAGCATTCAGACCTTACCCTACCGCATGAGAGCTCATTCAGAAAATGCCTTGAAGGTGGCACGGTTTTTAGAAGAACACTCCCAAGTAGAAGCTGTTCATTATCCGGGATTGCCAAACCATCCAGGACATAGGATTGCTGCTGGTCAGATGAACCTGTTTGGGGGTATGATTTCTTTCCAGGTGAAAGGAAACATCGAAGATGCCTTTGCCTTTACTGCCAAGGTGAAAGTATTTACACGAGCCACTAGCTTGGGTGGTGTCGAGAGTTTAGTCGAACATCGTGCTTCCATGGAATTTCCTGGTACCAGAACCCCAGACAATCTGTTACGGATGTCTGTTGGTCTTGAACATACTGATGATCTACTAGAAGATCTCGCTCAAGCTTTAGGTTAGTGAGGGGGCGTTGCACAATTGTGGGATGTTACCATTTTTTGCACATAACTAAAAGTGGCTTATAGTCTACAGTTCAAACTTCCTTCGGCAAATAGGTACATCATCCTGTTATTGTGCAACGCCAGTAAGGCAGAAGCATAATCCCATTACGAGGGGACGCACAAGTCGAAAGCCCCGCGTTTTTAAACCGGGTTAGAATTTACCGCAAGAATAGTGGAGCCTTTATAGTCGGCAGGTTATGAGTAAAAGTTTGAAGGTTTTTGTAATAAGGCTCCACTATTCTAAGGTTTCGTCTCCGGGATGAAGACTAGCAGCGACTTGAGTCGCCGTGAAAAAAATCTTGACTAGTACTTGACGCTTTTATATAAAATTGCTAGAGTAAAGACATATCGTTCGCGTAGCGCGACCGTTCGCGTAGCGTGACCGTTGGTCAAGGTCGAGGAGGTCGAATTTCGTTCGCGTAGCGTGATCTAAGGTCAATGATCATTCTAGAGTTTAAAGCCAAGGGCAAAAAGTATCAATATTCAGCTATAGACGAAGCTATCCGGACAGTTAAGTTTATCCGAAATAGTTGTATTCGCCTGTGGTTAGACAACAAAGGGACAGGAAAAAGTGACCTTAGCCGGTACTCTAAAATACTAGCTAAAGAGTTTACCTTTGCTAATGAATTAAACTCTACCGCTCGTCAGGCTGCATCTGAGAGGGCATGGTCATCGATTGTTCGCTTCTACGATAACTGCAAGAAAAAAGTTCCAGGCAAAAAGGGTTTTCCTAGATTCCAAAAGCGTGCTCGCTCTGTCGAGTACAAGAAGTCAGGATGGAAGTTATCTCCTGATAAAAAGTCGATAACGTTCACAGACAAAAAAGGGATTGGAAAGCTTAAGCTAAAGGGGACTTGGGACTTGTGGCGCTTCGACAAGAAGCAAATTAATCGGGTTCGGATAGTTAAACGAGCTGATGGGTACTATGTTCAATTTTGCGTTGCAGTTAACGTAAAAGAGGAAGTAGAGCACACAGGTGAAATGATTGGTCTGGATGTAGGACTCAAAGAGTTTTATACAGACTCCAATGGTCATTCTGAACCTAACCCCCAATTCTATAGAAAAGGGGAAAGACGTTTAAAATTTTATCAACGTCGGGTTTCCCGAAAAAAGAAAGGCTCATCCAACCGAAGAAAAGCGGTCAATATACTAGGTAGACAGCACCTTAAAATAAGTAGGCAGCGTGAAGAACATGCAAAGAGACTTGCACGTTGCGTAATCCGATCTAACGATCTGGTCGCCTACGAAGATTTAAGAGTTAAGAATCTGGTAAAAAATCACTGTCTCGCCAAATCTATTAATGACGCTGGTTGGTATCAATTTAGGAAATGGTTGGAGCATTTTGGGATTAAGTTTGGCAGGATGACTGTTGCAGTGAATCCTGCCTACACTAGCCAGAACTGTTCTGAATGCGGTGAAACTGTTAAAAAGTCCCTATCTACTAGGACTCATGTATGTGAATGTGGGTGTGAACTTGATAGAGACCACAATGCCGCTATCAACATCCGAAATCGAGCCATAAGTACGACGGGGCACGTCGGAACTTGGATTATTAATCCAAACGCTTCAGGAGATTTGGCCTCTACTGTCCTTGATTCCGGTCAGGTTCAGCAAGCCGAGTCATTGAGTGAAGAATCCCCGTCTCGCGATTAGCGGGGAGTGTCAATAGTTTAGAGATTTATGAGGAGTTATCGATTCTCTAGCGGCAGCACTCACCCAATCAACGAAAAAAGTCAAAAAGACAAAACAAACCAGCGTCATGCCCACACTGCGATAATCAAAGCTGCTCAGTTGTTCGGTCAACAACACCCCTAATCCTCCAGCCCCAACTAATCCTACAATGACCGTCTCCCGCATACACACCTCCCAGCGATAGAAAATATAAGCCAGAAAACGAGGTAAATTCATCGGGAATATCCCATAGAGAAACAAGAGTGCTCCTGGAGTTCCTTGTGCTTTTAAGGCTTCTAAGGGAGGCTTTTCCAAATTTTCATTTATTTCTGCCATCAACCTGCCAAGGATGCCTAGATTATGCAATCCTAGGGCGATCGCACCAGGTAAAACTCCCGGAAACATGACAAACATCACCACTAATGCCCAAATTGGGGCAGGAATAGCTCGGCAAAACAGTAGTATGATCCTGGTGAATACTAAGATAGACCAGCCTTGTAAGGCAGCTAATCGGGAAGCTTTTGGACTGGGATTGAGCAATCCCCCTGGTAGCAAAAAATTATGGGCTGCCGGAAAAGACAGAACAATCCCTACAAGACCAGAACCAGCACTGGCCAGGACAGACATAATTAGAGTTTGTAGTGATAACTTCCACAGCTGCGACAAGGGCACAGTCTTAAAATCGAGGGGAAATGATGCTTGGGCAATGTCACCCAAGAGTTTTTGAGTTCGGGGAGACCAAAACTTGCTCAGATCAGGACTGACATACAAAAACCCCAAACAGCACAAAGCCACTAAAATTAAAACTACTCTCAAATTAATCCGGCGGCGCAAGATGACACTACTGATGTCAATCGCAGCGCTTAATAAAACTAGGGCATAGAAAAATGTCCATAGTTGTTCGTAACGCAGAGACTGTAAACTCAGCAAGATCTCATAGCCCAACCCACCAGCCCCAACCAGTCCCAGTACAGTAGCTGAACGAATGGAACACTCAAAGCGATAGAGGGTGTAGGACAGGAGATTTGAAAAGGCTTGCGGAATGATACTGTAAAGAAAGGCCATCAAGGGGGACACGCCACTACTGAGTAATGCCATCAAAGCACCCCGGGGCGTTTCATCCAGAATTTCTGAGAAGACCTTCGCGACTATTGCCCCATAGGGAATGGCGATGGCCATAATGGCCGCCAGAGGATCTAAACCCCAGATACTGACAAAAAAAATGCCCCAGATCATCTCATGAATTGCTCTGGGGAAGGCCAGCAGTCCCCGAATTCCCAGCCAGATGGGTTGTCGCAGAGTCCAGTGAGGCAAGACTGTCAACCACCAAACCTGGGAGGTGATAACTCCTGCCACCACGCCGAGCAAGATACTCAGAAAAGTGCCGCAGGCGGCATAAGCTAGGGTCGTGAGGGTAGCCTTCAGGGTCAGCTGCAGAAACTCAGGACTCACTTCGGGGTGCAAACTCGCCCGCAAGAACCGCAACAGTTGGTAAAATCCTCCCACATTAACAAGATCTTGCTCAAAGATACCAGCTTTAACAACCGCCATCCCGATAAAAATGACAAAACAAATTCCCCACAGCAGGCTGCGATTCAGTAATGGTGGACGAGATAAACTTTGAGTCATCTAAGTTATTGCAACGGATTTTAATAGTATTTTGGTTTCAAGGGAACAGTGGATAAAGTAACAGGGAAAATAAAACGGGTAACAGGGAACACAAATAGAGATTTATATAATACCATAACACCCTAAAACTAGAGGTTAATAGACGCAACAAACGAAATAAATGGTAGTGTAAATATGTAATAACTTAGCTTTAATGTAGTAAAAAATTAGGCAATTAATATAACTACTTTGGTCACGCTAATATCGTTTATAAAATTTTTTTTAAATTATAATTTTTCACAAGTTTAATTTTCTTTATTTGACTCGATTAAAGATTATGTGGAGATGTCTAATGTGTCTTAAACTTTCCTTCGACTGCTATATAAGTTGAGACGGAAAGGTTCCTGAAAATTGAAAACTATACATTCATAAGATCAGTCTCTGTAGCATATAATTTGTCGATCATGCTCTGAGACAAAACCGCTGGAGGAACATCAAAGACAATCTGTCCCCGTTGCAATCCCACCAAGCGATCGCAATGACTGCAGGCGAATTCGAGAGAATGCAGACTAGTTACTAATGTCTTTCCCCCGGTTTCAGTTATCTCCTTGAGCAAATCCATAATTTCCCGACTCATTTGCCTGTCCAGGTTAGAAATCGGTTCATCAGCAATAATCACGTCAGGATTTTGCACCAGCACTCTAGCTAAGGCAACCCTTTGTTGCTGTCCTCCAGACAGTTCCTCGGTTGGTGCATAAAGCTTTTCGGGAATTCCTACCTGAGCTAAAGCCTTGAGAGCAGTGTCTACCTCTTGGGGAAACAATAAAGAAACAAGAGCTTTCATTAATGACCAGCGTCCTAAATGACCCGCATTAACGTTATGAATCACCCGGAGGTTATTGACTAGATTGAACTGTTGGTAAACGGTGCCAAGGCGACGCTGCACCTGACGCAATTGGCGCGGGGAGATTCTAGCTAGATTACGACCTAAGACCCAGACTTCTCCTTCGCTGGGGAGTAAGATGCCATTGAGCAGGCGCATCAAGGTACTTTTACCTGCACCACTCGCCCCCACTAGGGCAACTCGTTCCCCAGGATAAATCTTGAGGTTAAGGTTAGTCAATGCCCGAAACTGGCCAAATTGCTGGGATACCTGTTTGAGTTCAAAGATAGGAATTTTAGTCATTGGTGATTAGTGATAAGCTCTTCAGCATTTGGCGTTGCTTAATATTGGAATGATTTTAAAAGTTTTTAGGTGCGCTTTCCGCATCTAATTATTAAATTCGCCACGGGTCGCACCTGTGGAATGGGCATCTTGCCTGTTCGGCGATCTTTTCTGGCTGGCAGGATGCCCACCCTACTCCTATTCAGCGCGAAGACTGACGCAACGCCACCTAAATTGCTCAAAGGTAACAGGGAACAGCGGATAAAGGAACGGGGAATAGCCAATTTAAATGTAGATCAGCTTATTTACTTAATCTTGCCAATTTTCCGTCCAATTTTCTCAATTTGGGCATAGTTGTCATTTTTTGTAGAAATAAATTTAGTAGCTCCAAATAAGTCAAGAATTTCTTTTTGCTCGGGAACATTAGGATCTAGCTTTAACAAGGCGGCTTGAACCCGCTCGACAAAATCATCCCCGTAGCGTTCTTTGACTTTAGGATTAATCACCCAGTGATAATCATAGTAAGCTGGAGTTCGCCAAATCAACTCTACTTTTTTTAAGTCCACATTCCCAGCTGCAACGCGACTCTTCCAGACCTGTTCGTTCAAGGCTCCTACCTTGTAGCTCCCTGCCTCAACCAATTGAATGGTGGCATCGTGGGATTTGGAAAACCCAACTTCACCTTTAAAATCGTCTAAGGTTACCCCTGCTTGTTCGAGAAAATACTGGGGCATCAAGCGTCCAGAGGTAGATGACTCACTGCCAAAAGTTAAGGTATGACCTTTCAAAACTTTTAAATCTTTAATATCCTTAATGGGTTTGAGCCCGCTGCTTTTATTGGCGATAAAAACGGTGTGAAATTCAGCATCAATATCCCGTTGAGCGATCGCTTCAGCCTCTTCTACCTGTAACCGTGCTTGAACCCCAGTCAGTCCACCAAACCAGACCAGATCCAAGTCCCCCACCCGAAAAGCTGTTACCGCTGCTGCATAGTCAATCACAGGCTTGTATTCTACCGGAACCTTTAATTCTGCTTCTAGGTAAGCTGCAAGCTTGCCGTAGAGTCGCTGTAACTTTTCAGGATCTTGATCGGGGATTGCTCCAGTGGTAAAAGATTGAACCTGAGCCCCATTTCCAGACGAGGATGTAGAATCGGAGCTAGGGGAACAGGCAGTAACCGGTAGTAATAGGACTAAAAGAAAACCTAGTAAGATTTTTTTGTTCATTGTTTTCTTCCTTGATCATCAAACTGTGAAGATTATACTTTGGCTAAGGTAAAAATTGAATTTTTTTTATCCCAGATTTCGCCGATCAAGTTGTAGTATTAAAGTAATACGCTAATAATTCTGTGTAGCTTGGCGATTTTTTTTACCTATAAATAGTTAATTTGGCGCTATCGATGTTTGATCAGCCACAGATAAAGCCTGATTATTACCTATGACACTGTCAAGTCTGGGATGTGGGTTTTATTGAAGCAAAATTAGATAAACTGAAGACAGCTTTTTCAATTTTTTCAACGGGTCTCATGCAGCCAGCTCCTCAACCGATCACCACAGATTTAGTCTTAGTTGGTGGTGGTCACAGCCATGCGATCGCTCTCAAAAAGTTTGCCATGAAACCTCTGCCTGGTGTCCGTATAACCCTGATTACCGACAATGCCCACACCCCCTATTCGGGAATGCTACCAGGTCATGTTGCCGGTTTTTACACCTACGATGAAGCTCACATCGACTTGCGTCGTCTGGCGGTGTTTTCCAAAGCCCAGTTATATTTAGACCAAGCGATTGGTCTGGAGTTAACTGAAAAGAAAGTAATTTGTGCCAATCATCCCCCTGTTGCCTTTGATTATTTATCCATTGATATTGGCAGTACGCCAGCAAGGGTTGGAACACCTGGTGCAGCTAAGTATGCGATTCCTGCAAAACCGGTTCCCCTGTTTTTGGCAGCCTGGGAGCAAATCGCTGCCCAGGTGGAACACAATCCCATGGGCCCTCTCACCTTGGGTATTGTTGGGGGTGGAGCTGGTGGAGTAGAACTGGCCCTGAACATGCAAGCAAAATTGCATCAAATTTTAACCGATGCTGGTCAACCGACGGAGAAGTTACAAATTCATTTATTCCATCGAGGTACTCAACTGTTACCCCAGCACAATCGTTGGGTCCGGGGTCACTTAGAAAAAATTTTATTCCAACGAGGAATTAGAATCCATTTAAGGGAAGAAGTGAGTCAAATATCTGCTGATGCCGATCAATCCCAACCCCTCAAGGTGATCTGTGACTCTGGCTTAAAAGTTGAATGCCACCATGTCTTTTGGGTGACTCAAGCCTCGGCTCCCAGTTGGATTAAAGCCTCAGGACTAGCCACTGATGAGCGCGGGTTCATTCTCGTTGCCGATACCTTACAGTCGATTTCCCATCCCCATGTCTTTGCTACTGGAGATATTGCCACCATGCAAAACTACCAGCGGCCTAAAGCTGGGGTATTTGCTGTTCGTCAGGGAAAACCATTATTTGAAAACCTGCGACGGATTGTCTTAGGCCAAAAACTGCTCCCTTACCATCCCCAGGCTCGATATTTAAGTTTAATTGGCACGGGGGACAAACAAGCGATCGCTTCTTGGTCATTTTTGGAGTGGCGCTCACCGCTGCTGTGGCTATGGAAAGACCAAATTGACCGCAAATTCATGGATAAGTTTGACGATTTACCGTCAATGGAAGCGGAAGAACCAAGCAGTAGGGGAGATCAAGAGTCCAAAAGACAAGAAGACAATCTCTCCAGTTCCCTGTTGCCATCACCGATTAGCAAACCCAAAATGCACTGTGCAGGCTGTGGTTCAAAGGTGGGTAGTACAATCCTAGAAAAGGTGATCAAACGGCTGCCGATCATGGGAGGAGCCGATATTATGATTGGATTGGGGGACCCAGATGACGCAGCTGTTTTGCAAGTGCCAGCCGGTCAACTGCTGGTACAGACAGTCGATTATTTTCGTAGCTTGATCGATGACCCCTATATCTTCGGTCAAGTTGCCAGCAATCACTGTTTGAGTGACATTTTTGCCATGGGAGCAACCCCTCAAAGTGCCTTAGCCATCGTCACCATTCCCTACGGGACAGACGAAAAGATCGAGGAAACCCTCTATCAATTGATGTCGGGAGCCAATAAAATCCTCCAAGACTGTCAGAGTCCCTTAATTGGTGGTCACACCACTGAAGGCGCGGAATTAGCCTTTGGTCTGTCCTGCAACGGGCTAGTTAATCCCGACCAACTTTTGCGCAAAAGTGGGATGAAACCTGGGCAAGTGTTGATGCTAACCAAAGCTATTGGTACAGGAACACTGTTTGCAGCTGATATGCGCTACCAAGCTAAAGGTCGCTGGATTGAGCAGGCCCTTGAATCCATGTTGCTCTCCAATCAAACTGCTGCCCAAGTCCTTCTTGAATCCGGCGCAACAGCCTGCACTGACATTACTGGATTTGGGCTGTTCGGACACCTTTTAGAGATGGTAAAAGCCTCCCAAGTGGGAGTTGAATTAGACTTAGATGCCATACCGATTTTGCCAGGAGCCATAGAAACCGTGGAAGCAGGAATTACCAGTTCCCTACACCCTCAAAATTTACGACTAGCCATCTACATCAATAATGCTACCCAGGTTGGTGATTTAGCCAAATACCAGTTGTTATTTGACCCTCAAACCTCTGGTGGACTCCTGGCTGCTATTCCAGCTGAAAACGTTGATGAATGTATCAAGAAGTTGAAAACATTTGGCCACAAACAAAGCTCCTTGATTGGTAGGGTTATTCCTGCTCCGGAAACTATGCCAATTACCCTGAGGAATGTAGAATTGGGAATTGAGAATTGAGAATTGAGAATTGAGAATTGAGAATGCAGTATTGGGCATCTTGCCTGTCCTTAGTTCTTTGTGGAATGGGCGTCTCGCCCGTCCAAAACATGCAAGTTAAATGTCGAACAGCTTAGGTGGGCAAAAATGGGCGATTTATCAGTCTAATCCTTAAAGATATTCATTTTGCCCACCCTACTAGCTTTGATTACTTGTGGGATAGACATTTTACCTGTCCTTGCCCACCCTACTAGCTCTGCTTTTGCAGATTTTGTTCAAAGCTGTAAATCATCAGCAGTCCCCCAAGTTGCACCATTAATTGTGCCATTGTTACCATGACTTGTACGATCAGAAACGGTATTGCCACTCCCTTCGTTCAAAGGCCAATATCCCTCTAGTCCTGGTTCATTCGAGATCAAACGGCAAGATATATCCTTTTGGATTTCTGCCTGAGTACGAGTCACTCCCCAAAGCCTAACTTCAGCAATCTTACCCTTAAAAAGATGGGTTTCATTGTTATCGTTATATCTGCCAATTGCTAAATCATTTTCGGGCTTGTAATCAATACCAGAAGATTCTAGAGCTCGATTTGCTTTTTCTACTCCATCTACATAGACCTTCATTTCTTTACCATCGTAAGTTCCAGCAATATGATGCCATTGATTTAATGTAAGGCTATTGCTTTTACTATTCAAATAAATAATTTTTTGAGATGAGGTTTTCAAAGCAAAAAATATCCCGCTTTTCCCATTGAGTAAGAGACCGTATCCACTCTTAGCAGCACCTGTATCAAAAACATTGGAAATAATACCAGCCTCTCTAACTTGGGCTTCACAATAAACCCAAGCTTCTAGGGTGATCTCTTTGGCAATTTTAAATTCAGGCTGATTTCCCAAATCGATATAATCATCCTGACCATCAAACGTGAGAACGGCCTGTTTGGATGACACATTGGAAGACACAGAAGATGCCGAGGGTCTTTTCCTACTATTTGCATCTTCATCATAGTAGCAACCAATATCTACATTTTCTAGTACCCCCAAAGCATCGGGAACCAGCACAGCGGCGGAAAAGTAAAGGGTGACGAGGTAGGAGGCGATCGCTTTCTGGTCAATGCCCATCAACCGTACGGACACACCTGGAATCTCTTCATGTTCGCCAATCAAACCTGTTTTACGTAGCCCTACCACTCCTTGCTGCGCTTCACCCACGCGCATCAGCAGAATATTGGATTTGCCTTTGGCATCCACGGCAAGTTTGTTACTGGCAATAATGGGAACCCCGCGCCAGGTGATAAAGGGAGATCCAAACAGGTTAACTGTGGCTGGGGGAACCCCACGACGAGTGCATTCCCGACCAAAGGCAGCGATCGCCTTGGGGTGAGCCAAGAAAAAGGCTGGTTGTTTCCACACCTTAGCCAGGAGTTCATCAAAATCATCTGGGGTAGGGGGGCCTGTGCGCGTTGAGAGTCGCATGGAAGGATCCGCCCTGTGGAGTAACCCAAAGGCTCGGTCTGGATCACCATTGCCATCGTTGTTGACAATTTCCCATTCCTTGCGCTCCCTTAGCGCTTCAATAGTCAAGCGCAACTGCTCTTGCAACTGATCTCTGGCATTGCTGTAGAGGTCACTGACCCGGGTATGCACCCGCACAATCGTTTGAGCCACCCTTAAGGGATATTCCGGCGGATCATCGTCGTAGTCAACAAAGGTTTGGGTGAGGGTGGGTTCCCCTTCGTGACAACTTAAGATGTCAATGTTCTTTTCTCCGTCATCGTTTGCGGAAAAACCCTCTGAAATCCTGACATCCCGTCGGTTGACACGGTAAGTCCCCCCTGACACTTCAACCCAAGGCAATAGCTGGAGCAACCAGCGTGGTGAAATGGCCCGCATTTGCAGCGGGGATTTGGTGGTACAGGCTAGTTTCTTGGCGGCCCGAACACTTACACTCTGTTGTGGGTGCTCCGATGTGTAAACCATAGAATCGGTTCTCTTAAACGATTAGGGTCTAAGAGTAAACGCATCTAATTGGCACGATTCCTATATATAGTGTATTTAAAATTAAATAAACACTATTTTATGTATAAAATTCCTTGTCAACAAGCCCAATAAAGCCTGGTTTATTGAAAAATACTCCCAGTTTATTGACAAGATGCGTTTACCCTGATTACGATATTTGGATTGAGTTTTAAGATAACTGGTGTTTTGCTTTTTTAATTGCTGCGATCAGCTTATCTACTTCTCCAAAGGTGTTGTAAAAGGCTAAGGATGGGCGCACAGTGCTAGTCAACCCAAACCGTTTCAGGGTGGGTTGGGCACAATGATGTCCGGCACGTACGGCAATGCCTTCACTATCCAAGAATTTCCCCATATCCTCTGAAGAAATATTCTTAAGGGTAAAGGACAACGTACTGACCTTATCCGGCGCTGTACCAATCTGGCGCAATCCTGGAATAGCTGCCATTGCCGCTGTGGCATAGGCCATCAATGCTTCTTCATGTTTAGCCGCCGCTTCAAAACCAATTTGATTGAGATAGTCAATGGCTGCCCCTAAACCTACAGCTGCTGCCAGGTTGCCGGTACCTGCTTCAAATTTAGCTGGAATGTCGTTAAAGGTGGTTTTTTCAAAGGAAACAGACTCAATCATGTTGCCACCGCCTTGCCAGGGGGGCATCTCTTTGAGTAAAGCTGCCTTGCCATAGAGAGCACCAATGCCAGTGGGGCCAAAGAGCTTGTGACCGGAGAAAACATAAAAGTCAGCCCCCAGGTCTTGAACATTGGTTCGGAAATGGGGAACCGATTGAGCCCCATCGACCACCACCGTAGCACCATGGCGATGAGCCATAGCTGCCATGGTTTTGATGGGCAGCACCGTTCCCAAGACATTGGAAACATGACTCAGAGCAACGATACGGGTGCGATCGCTGAGCAGTTTTTGATATTCCTCCAGTAGGATTTGCCCTTGATCACTAATAGGAGCAACCTTTAACACAGCTCCTTTCTCTTGGGCTAGCATCTGCCAGGGCACAATGTTAGAGTGGTGCTCTAAGGTAGTGAGCAAAATCTCATCCCCAGCTTTAACATGCTTGCGACCATAGGTTTGCGCCACCAGATTAATCCCTTCGGTCGTACCCCGTACAAAGACAATTTCCTTGGCTAAACTTGCGCCCAGAAACCGTTGAATTTTCTCCCGAGCGTCTTCGTAGGCATTGGTAGAGCGCGCCGCTAGGGTATGAGCCCCTCGGTGTACATTGGAATTATCCTGCTCGTAGAACTGGGATAGAGTATCGATCACGCTCTGGGGTTTTTGACTGGTGGCCGCATTATCCATCCAGATCAGTGGCTTGCCATGAACCTGCTGGTGCAGAATTGGGAAGTCTCGCCGTACCGCTTCCACATCAAAGCCATCCTGGGGCAGTTGCGAGGTTTGTTGCTCAGTGGAAGGCTTGGATGAAGTTGACTCCGCCGGTTTTGAGTCTGGCAAAAAGTAAAACTTAGGTGTGCTTCCAGGGGGCAGGGGCACCGCTGCTGGAGGTTCGGTTAGAGACTGATGCAGATCTGCTTCACTCAGAGGAATGCGACCAACCCCTTCCTCTAAAATGCTCAGGAACTCGGCACCGGGTAGCATCTCAACCTGAGGTAGAGCCTCGCTCGTGCTCCGTCCCCCAAGTTGTTTGAGGTTTTGGATTTCCCCTTCCCCTTGACCTTGTAGCTCACGGCTTTGGGTTTCTATTACCCCTCCGAGTTGTTCGGGAGCCACCATGTTGCTACCGGATGGGTCACCAGCAGGTAGCGTAGAGGCAGCAGAGGTCATGGTTGGAGACAGATTTGGCAAAAAGTAATAATCGGGGGAACTTTCATCAAATAAAGACGCAGGTTGGGAAGAAGCCGGTGTTTTCCCCTGGATATCAGGAGAGGATTGTTGGCCCACTGCACCAGCTTGTTCAGGGTTTAGCACCGTTTTAGCTTTTGGTTCAACCTCCGATCCTACCTGTTCAGGGTTCTGCAATGCTGTACTGGTAGATCCTGCTGCTCCCATCTGGTCTGAGCCAGATTGAGGGGAAGCTGGAAGAGCTGGTTCTGTTGGCAGAACGGCTGCCATGCCTTGCTCAAACAGACGCTGTAATTCGGCTGAGTCGGGTAGGAACTCGCTGAGGCTGAGATCCCCCATCCCTGTCATGCCATTGCCACTGCTTGGAGATTGACTGGGTACTTGACGCCCTTGCCGATTGGCTTCGGTAGCAGCAGTGCTGGGTGCAGTTGTGCTTTTGGTTGCTGCCTCACTGGTTTGAGTCGGAGACAACTTGGGGGTTTGTGCTGAGGAGATCTCAGGCATTAAGGCAGAGCCAGAGGTATCCCCCTGAGGCACTGGCGTTAATGGGGCAGATGTGGGTGTTTTTCCCTGCAGATCAGGAGATTGCTGACTAGTTCCAGCCATCTGGTCTGGGGTTGACCCGCTGGACAGCAGCTGTTGAGCTTCAGCTCCCAATAGGTCTAGACTCCCCAAACCAGACATAAGTGGTTGAGCCTCAGAGATGATTGGGTCTATTATTTGGCCTAGACCCTGTAGGCTGGACAGCTGCTGTTGGGCATCAGACAGCAATTGCTCTGGACTTTGCCCACTAGTGGTCTGCTGGGGTTGAGCCTCCGGTTGCTTGGGACTCTGGCTGCTGGATTGGGGTTGAGCAGCCGCTACGGGTTGACTTAAACCCTGTCCAGTCAGCATTTGTGGTATCATGCCAGCCATTGCCTGTGGTGAGGTTAGCGGTTCGGGTAGCTGGGCCAAGAGCTGATTCAATATTTGATCTAACATTTGGGGATCGGATAGATCCCCTCCGAAAGAACTTTCAAGGGGTTGACTGTTCTGAGGCGATGGGGAAAGATTTAAACCTTGTTGTTCAGTCATAATTATGGTATGTCGTAATATCTACGTTCTCCAGAACGCCCAGGGCGTCGGGCACAAGGCAGGCTACGGAAAAATAGGTAGTAATCAGGTAAGTGGCAATCCCCTGGTCATTGATCCCCATTAAGCGCACGGACACGCCCGGCACTTGTTCTCCAGACACGCCAGTTTTGTGTAGACCCACCACCCCTTGGGCGGCTTCGCCAACTCGCATCAGCAGAATATTGGTTTTGCCCTCGTTTACCTTCAACTTATTACTGGGAACTACCGGAACCCCTCGCCAGGTGATATAGGGTGAACCAAATAGTTGAACGGTTGCAGGAGGAACACCCCGGAGCGTACATTCTCGACCAAAGGCAGCGATCGCTTGGGGGTGAGCTAAGAAAAATGCTGGCTGTTTCCAGACCTTTGCCAATAGTTCATCAAAGTCATCCGGTGTGGGTGGCCCAGTACGAGTGGAGATGCGCATAGATGGATCTGCGGCATGGAGTAAGCCATAGGCTTTGTCGGGATCACCATCACCATCATGGTTAATAAGGTCATTTTCCTTACGTTCCATCAATCCTTCAACGGTGAGGCGCAACTGCTCTCGCACCTGATCCGTGGCATTGCTGTAGAGATCACCGACTCGGGTATGAACCTTCAAGATTGTCTGGGCAATACTCAAAGGATACTCCCGAGGTTCATCGTCGTAGTCAACAAAGGTTTGGGTGACGCTGGGTTCGCCTTCGTGACCACTTAATATTTCAATGTTCTTTTCCCCATCATCGTTCGTGGGCATCCCTTCTGTAACTCTGATATCTCGGCGGTTCACCCGGTAAGTACCACCTGAAACCTCAACCCAAGGTAGAAGCTTGAGGAGTAAACGTGGGGTCTTCCCCCGCATTTGGGGCGCTGTTTTAGTCGTCGTCGCTAAATTACGCGCTGTTTGAGTACTTAAGCTTTGTTGCGGTTGGTCTGATGTATAAACCATCTCTTAAATCCAAGCAGTACATTAATTTTATTCACCTGGATTAATATACTATTCTCCTGAGGCGGACAGCAATTTAGAATAAATAAATCTTTGATCTTGTTAGGTAATCGGTAATATTTCTTAATTAACCATGGCTTATTGTGCTTGTTGACAAGGGATTTTCCAAATTATATAGTGTTTATTGAATTACCAAAACACTATATAATGAAATATTGCACAACTACAAAAAACTTAATAACGGCAGTGATAACAATCAATTTCAGTACTTAAATAGTCAAATATTATCACTTTTACCTGTTTCCCGTTCCCTGTTCCCTAGTTTTACAGGTAAAATTTTAACTTGGTGCAGTATCTAAGTATACTCAGCTCTTGTACCTGATCAGACAAAAATAAAAACCTAGCTCATTTAACCAATGCATAAGTATATCTAACCAGGGCTATTTCATGGTGGAAAATGCGCTCTTTGTTTATCTATTCAAAACTGGCACCATCTTTGTGCCTAAGCTATATTTGAAAAGTAATCAGAATGAAAGATATTTAGAGCAAAGTTACGAGCAACGACAAAGATTTAAGGTAACTGATGCATCCAAATACGTGAAGCATTTCACCAACAAGCAGCATTTTCGACCTTGCTTGTCAGTCAATATAATATAAGGCATCTTGCCGGTTTTGTGTCAAAGACTTTGTGCAAAAATCCCACACTCACACTTGGCGGTAGGCCATGGGTGGTCGATCACGCTTGCAGATTTGGGGCTTTTTTTCCTGGAAGCTAAAAGCTGATCAGGTCATCGAGAATCCTAAGTAACTTGATTTCACTATAACCAATCAGCCATCTTAGGGAGTGAGCAAAGTGCGATGTTGAGTTTGCGATCGCATCAGGGTTTGTATACAGTTATAAAAAGTGTCACATAGTCTAGCAATATCTCAAACTATTTGGTATACTTAAGGGAGGTTTAGTGAACAGCACAAGAAAATGTCGCAGAGTCTACCAAAAACTCTTATTATTTGTTAAACTTAAGTTAGGGTAACACCGACAGGGATTATTATGTAACTTAAATTAAAGCCGAAAACCAAGGGTTTAATAGTTGCGCTCTCTATCCCGGTGGAACCAACTTTGTTGACATTTTTATGGCGCTCGCGGGATATTCCGTCAGAGAAGCGCGGAGATACCCCCTGGATGTGAAAGCATCTTGCATTGGCGGATCAAAGTCTATCTTGGTAGACTTTGGTAGCTAAAAAGTATCGGAAACGATCACAAACCCATAAGTCACATACTCCTACACTGAACTCAAAGAGTCAGTTTAGGCTTCTTGCCAACTACACCCAGCGGTATCGACTTTCGCCGACGCTGCGCGAACGGATACCTAGGCTTGCTTGATTAACGACACGGTCAGAAGTTACCGCTAGAATAGGGCAGCCTTTATGGTTAGTCGGTTATGCGTAAAGGGTTAAAACTTTGAGGCGCGCTTTCCATGATTAAGGCTGCCCTATTCTAAGGTTTCCTCTCCGGGATGCCCCTACGCATGAAGTTACCGTAAGGATAGTGGAGCCTTAATCATAAAGTTGTAACCCTTTTCTGCATAGCCTGCTGACCATAAAGGATCCACTATCCTAAGGTTTCGTCTCTGAGCCGGAACAATACAAAAATTCGATTTTTTCGCGCTGTAAATAGCTGACTTGCCCAGCATTTAAGGCCGTAGGCCACGCTACGTGAACGGCTTTGTTTATCAGTAGATATATTATAGCAATTCCATACATACTCTGTGCAAAATTCATCCCACACCTAATGCGCAGCATAGGTGTGGGATGAATTTTGCCGGACAGCTAATCAATAAGCATCCTGTAATTCGTAGAAGTCCGGTGATATATAATCCTTCCGCAAAGGCCAACCCACCCAATCTTCTGGCATCAAAATCCGCTTCAGGTTAGGGTGCCCTTCAAAAACTATACCGAACATATCGTAGGTTTCCCGCTCCTGCCAATCAGCAGCTTTCCATATCCAGTAAACCGAGGGAAGCTTAGGATTATCTCGCGGTAGGAATACTTTTACACGCACTTCCTCAGGCTGATCAGTATTATCACTCACTTTAATCAAGTGGTAAAAGCTCACCAAGTCTGCCCCAGGACCAAAATCATAGCCTCCTTGACATTGGAGGTAGTTAAACCCATAGGCATACAGAGCAGTAGCAATGGGAAGCAAGACATCTGGTTCAACTTTGAGTACCTCAACGCCTAGGTGATCCAACTCCATGAACTCATGCTCAAAACCGTTTTCCTTGAGCCATCCCGAGACTTTTCCCGCTTCAACTATCTCAGAGGATTGTGTGGTTTGCTCTACGGGTTTTGACTCTTCAGCCACGCTCTACCTCCTGCTTTTGATAGGATTTGAGTGCTGGTGGTACTGCCATTCCCATCCCCTCGGTCAACTCTTTGGGGGGAGTATAGCGCTCGTCAGATTGCAGGTACTTACCGGTCAAAATCTCTGGTACCACTTTCATGTTGTGAGTGGTGCTGTAGTAACGGTGGGTTTGCTTGAGCTGACCACGCTCCTGAATCGACTCGTTAGCCACCTTTTTGCGAAGCTTGACAATAGCATCCATGATTGCTTCTGGACGAGGGGGACACCCAGGTATATAGACATCCACTGGAATCAATTTATCCACACCACGCACTGCTGTTGGAGAATCAACGCTAAACATGCCGCCAGTGATAGTACAAGCTCCCATGGCAATCACGTACTTCGGCTCTGGCATCTGCTCATAAAGACGAACCAGTGCTGGTCCCATTTTCATGGTTATGGTACCCGCTGTGATAATTAAATCCGCTTGTCTGGGGCTAGAACGAGGAACCAAACCAAAACGGTCAAAGTCAAACCGCGACCCAATCATTGCCGCAAATTCAATGAAGCAACAAGCGGTACCATACAACATCGGCCAGAGGCTGGAAAGCCGCGCCCAGTTGTAAAGGTCGTCTACTGTAGTTAAGATTACATTTTCCGATAAGTCTTGAGTGACTTGGGTTCGCTCAATCGGGTTAAGAATTTTGTTTGTTTGCTGCTGTTCTATAGCAGCACTATCCTTTGTAAGATTAGATTTCATGACCATTCCAAGGCTCCTTTGCGCCAAGCGTAAACCAGAGCAACCACAAGAATTGCAATAAAAATTAGGGCTTCCACAAATGCCAGTAATCCCAGGCGATTGAAGGCGACAGCCCAGGGATAGAGGAATACAGTTTCAACATCGAAAATCACGAACACCAGGGCGAACATATAGTAACGAATGTTGAACTGAATCCAAGCACCCCCCACTGGTTCCATACCAGATTCATAGGTGGTGCGCCGCTCTGGCTCCCGATGGCTAGGTCGCAAAAGCTTGGAAGCCGACAGGGCTAGTAGGGGAACTAAGCTGCAAGCTAGTATGAAGCCTAAGAGATACTCGTAACCGCTAAGAACAAACACAATTGGTCAGTGCCAGGTAAAAACTGGCGTTAGTACTTCTTTACAAACTTTATTATAGGTGGTCTGCCCTTTTGAACGGTCCTCAGGGGTCAGTGGTTGGTTCTCAAAAGCCAATGACTACCATAGACTTCAAGGTTGCTCGTAGTTGATTGTACTCCCTCTCCCTAGAAGACCCTACTCTTTCAAGGGTTCATCAAAAATCGGGTCAGGCATCTCGGAGAAACTCCTGAGCTTAAATCGAAAGTTAAGAAAATCTGACACTTAGTGTGTGATAATATTTTTTAACATAGTTATTAAGATTTGCTGCTTAAGCTTACAGAGGAATGACTGAACGAGCCCCAGAGCAAACCCTAGCTGAACAGGCACCCAGCAGCTATGAATGCCGTGCTTGTGGCTATGTTTACGATCCGACCAAGGGAGATAGTAATCGCAATGTTCCAGGAGGGACATTATATAAGGATTTGCCAGATGATTGGCGCTGTCCAGTGTGCAGCGCTCCGAAAATTCAGTTTATTAATATTGGTGCTGTTAATGCCCCGTCTGGATTTCAGGAGAATCTTACCTATGGCTTCGGTGTTAACCGCATGACACCAGCACAAAAGAACCTTTTAATTTTTGCCGCTTTAGGATTAGGCTTTTTGTTTTTTCTGAGCCTTTACGGTTTGAACTGAAATCAGGGCAGTTGGCTTGTATGCGTGAACGTGAGCAACTGCTGGCATCACCAAAGCTTAGATCTAGAAGCCATCGCCCTTGGTGGGGTCTGAAAACCTACGGAGAACGCTGCCATACTCAAGAAGTTCTGGAAATAATGAGATATTTGATGAAAACGCTGAAACAAATTTTAATATTACTGGCGGTGGCATTAATTTGTGTCAGCTGCAAATTTCCTTCATCCATAAGCTATAATCCTTGGGCGGTTATTTCCTTACCTACAGAAGCGACCATGCAAGACCTTGGCTTTACCGGGGATCTTAGTCATGGATGGATTGTGGGTAGCTATGCCACAATTTTTGAGACTAAGGATGGGGGTAATACATGGCAACAGAAAGGCTTGGATCTCGGAGATGAAAATTATCGCTTCTCCTCTGTAAGCTTTGCTGGTGATGAGGGGTGGATTGTTGGTCAACCCTCGATCATGCTTCATACTAATGATGGGGGGGGATCTTGGTCTCGCATTCTCTTAAGTGAAAAGTTACCAGGTTCACCCAACAGAATCCTGGCTCTCGGACCCAACTCAGCAGAGATGACCACTGATGTTGGCGCAATTTATCAGACTAAGGATGCTGGTAAAACCTGGAAGGCTCAGGTAGCACAAGCGGTAGGAGTCACCCGTAATATTTCCCGCTCTGAAGATGGTAGTTACGTTGCTGTGTCTGCTAGAGGGAACTTTTACTCCACTTGGGATCCAGGTCAGAGTGCTTGGTTACAGCATAATCGTTACAGTTCCAAGCGTCTCCAGAATATGGGGTTTACCCCCGATGGTCGTCTGTGGATTTTGGCCCGGGGTGGTCAGGTACAATTTAGCACTGCCGAAAACCTAGAAGAGTGGGAAGAACCAATTTATCCAGATTTTTCCAACAGCTTGGGATTACTTGACTTAGCCTATCGCACACCCAATGAAATTTGGGTAGCAGGTGGCAGTGGTAATTTGCTTTGTAGCTTTGATGGTGGAAAAACCTGGCAAAAAGACCGGGATCTTAGGGATGTTCCCTCGAATTTTTACAAAATAGTCTTTGTAACACCAGAACAGGGGTTTGTCATTGGTCAGAAAGGGATTTTACTCAAGTATGAGCTGCCTAGCCAGGAAGCTTAGGGCTTGGAAATCCCTATGATCGATGCCAGTCAGTTTCGTTTTATCTTTCAACATCGAAGATGTAGAAAAAAACGGCACTTAGAACTATTATAGTTATGGAATTTTAAACGGTTGTTGGTAGGAGGAATCTACGATGGCAGGTACAACTGGAGAACGTCCGTTTGGTGACATTATTACCAGCGTTCGTTACTGGGTCATTCACAGTGTTACTATCCCAGCCCTATTTATCGCTGGTTGGCTTTTTGTGAGCACTGGTCTGGCTTACGATGCGTTTGGCACACCCCGTCCTAATGAATACTTTACTCAAGAGCGGATGGAACTACCAATCGTTTCCGACCGCGACAATGCTAAACAGCAAGTTGAAGAATTTGCTCCATAAGGTTTTTTAGATAAAGGCAGACAATCATGACTAGCAGTAATCCCAATCAACCAGTTTCGTATCCGATTTTCACGGTTAGATGGTTAGCGGTTCATACCCTAGCCGTTCCTTCAGTCTTTTTCTTAGGCGCGATCGCAGCCATGCAATTTATTCAACGATAGGAGAAGCAATTATGGAGCGGAATTCCAATCCCAATAGACAGCCGGTTGAACTCAATCGGACGTCTCTTTACTTAGGTCTATTACTGATTTTTGTGCTTGGTATTCTGTTTTCCAGTTATTTCTTTAATTAACTGATTTAACAGATTCGCCTAAATCCCCATCTTGGAGACGGCTCGGATGTAAACTGGAAAAGACTCTTAGTTAATTCCCTGGTAATTTCCGGTTAATCGCTAATTTCCTAGCTAAGATGCACCGCGATAGACATTTTTCCTAAGTTGTTTAGGTTATGGCACCTACGAATGAACGCTATTTCGTAGCCCTGTCACTAGTAGTTAAGTTAAGGGAAAAGTGCTGCTAGCTCAACAAGCCTTTACAATATTGCCGTTCGCGGAAGCAGGAAGAAGTCCGGCAAAGATTACTCCTGATAGGAGTTGCACAAAATCTAAGCCACGAGGGAGGCTTTTCAACGAAATTACTAGTTATTAAGCCTTCTATCGTTAACTACATGTAAGAAAAAAAACTTGATTTAAAATTGGAGGTATAAGCTGTGTCTGGAGGGGGAAGAATTCCTTTATGGATAGTTGCCACTATCGCTGGTACTGGTGTCCTCGTAGTGGTTGGTCTTTTCTTCTATGGTGCCTATGTGGGAGTTGGTTCTTCCATGTAAGGTTGACCGATTTCTCTGATTAACACCCCGGCGAGGTTCCCTCGCCAAGGTAACGCGCACCAAAAGAAAGGCGCGAAATTAAACATGAAGTAAATCCACAGGTGCCCTTGACCCATTAAGAATTTAATTCTTAATGGGTCAAGGGCACCTAAGGATAATCGCTAGTTTAACTTGTAGCTGGCGGTATTTTTTTTGGTGATTAGCTTTTAAGACAGCCTGCCGGATATAGGAGTTTGTTGACAGGCTTCAAGCCAATTTAAAACAGGTGAAATTTTTATCGAATGTTTATCAGCTGATCCGGCAACATCAGTAATAATAAAGCCCCAACTTCCAATAAACAAAGAAGACCCACTATCCCAGCTAACGGTTTTCCTCCCAAACCCGTTATCCAAATTGGTCCAATGCCTGTGTAAGCAATTAACTCAGCTGAGTCCAAACAAGTTAAACCCCAAATCCAACCAGCATGTAGTCCCCATGCTAAACCCAGACTGCCTCCATCCACCCAACGGGCTAGGACTAATACCATTCCCATTAGCCATAATCCTGGTAACTGAGGGATAGTATCTTTTTGTTCCCAAACTAGGTGTAACAGGGCAAAAATCCCACTAGAGATGGCTGCTCCTACCCAGATAGAATAATCCTGCTGTAGTTGATTGACTAAGAAGCCACGAAAGACTAACTCTTCTGTAAGGCCAATCCACAGCCCTAATAACATCACTGGCAGTAATATCGGTCCCAAACGCTGCCAATTTTCATAATTCCACCTCACCCAGCCTAGTAATAATTGCCCAGTAAATACTATGATTAAGCTGAGAATACCTACTCCTAGTCCCAATCCTAGAGAGCCTAAAACGCTTAATTTCCACTCCAATCCGTAATCGGAGAAAGGCACCCCCTCTAGTTGAGAAGCTCCCCATAAAATTAGGGGAGCAATCAGGTAAAGTGCTGCGAGTAGTGGTAACTTTTGGTCTGGTGCTAAAGGCTTATTTGGACGCCACTTTAAAACCATAGCTATAGGGAGAGCTAGGGGCAGCCACAAAACTGCCCAAGCTAGGAAAAAAGTGCCTACCTTGAAAAGAGTAGTTGACGTCATTAATGACACAAACGACCCATTAGTTGCCTGATCAAGAATAGCCATTGGCGAGATTGGCAAATTACTATCAAATGACTATAAGGTCTAAACTAAACTACCATAAGCGGCTGCCGTTTTCCTATGCCTTGCTTCCCTAACCACAGAGCACATCGGGCTGGTTAATAATAGCCTGCTTTATCAACTCCTCAGGTAGTAGAAAGAAGATTTTTGTTTCTACTGTCTTATTATGGGGCATCCTCACCGTAGGCATATGCTTGATTCTTGGTCATCAGCTTTTCAGCAGATCAACCAGTCCACTTGCTTAAAAAATGACATTTTCCAAGTAGAGGTTGGTCTGTCCGATACTTTTTAGCTACCAGAATCTACCAAGGCAGATCCTAGCCCGCCAATGCAAGATGCAATAGCATCCAGGGGGTATCTCCGCGCTTCTCTGACGGAATATCCCGCGAGCGCCATAAAAATAAATGTCAAAAAAGTTATAACACCGGGATAGAGAGCGCAACTATTAAACCCTTGGTTTTCGGCTTTAATTTAAGTTACATAATAATCCCTGTGGGTGTTACCCTAATTTAAGTATAACAAATAATAAGAGTTTTTGGTAGACTCTGCGACATTTTCTTGTGCTGTTTACTAACCTTTTTCGCCCAGCGTGCGCTTAGCGGAAGCTTTTTCAGGTTCTTTCCCTGGAGTTTCCTTGTACCTTATGGTACCGATACAATTATTTTGACACTCCCCGCTCGCCCAGAGACGGGGATTCTTGGCTCAACGATTCCCCTTGCCATGACAGGTTTTCACCAAGCACAGATAAGGCCAAATCTCCCCGGAGACGAAACCTTAGAGAGGGTCGCCTTTATAGTCAGCAGGCTATGCAGATGCATGGTTAAATCTTTTTTAATAAGGTGACCCTCTCTTACGGTAACTTCAAACCCAGCGTTTGGATCATTGATCCAGGTTCCGGTGTGCCGGAAACGAAACCTTAGTAGAGTGGAGCCTTAGTTAATAAGTTTTGACCCTTTTTATCATAGCCAGTCCCCTGTAAAGGCGACCCTCTACTTACGGTAACTTCAAACCCCACCGTACCTTGTTTAGAATGGGAGACAATCAACTTTAATACAATATCTACCTTATTCGTTTCATAGACTCCCAGATCGTTAGACGAAACCGAGGTGCATGTATCATTCTTTTAACAGGTTTTTACGTCGTCTATTTATATTCAGGCAAGTTGGTTGTCTCACTTCCTATTATATAGGACAGCGCTAGTTTAGGGATTACCGACAACAGAAGAAAAAAATATCCATTGACGCATAAATTCGTCAAGCAAGGTTATATCCCCCGGATAAATCACGGGGGCTTTACCCATAACGTCGGTAACAGATTCTTACAAGCTCACGTGCCAAAAAAATCTTCAAGGCTCGCCCCACACGGTCGTTTTTCATCCCCGCTCGCTTAGAGACGGGGGTTTCAAACTCGCAGGATTTTCTGTAAGAAGGATTACTTCTTTACGGTGCGACCCCGCGCTTTTAAAAAGCGCTAGGGAACACGCACTAAGAGGTGGCTTTCTTTGGTTTGTGAGTAGATACCTCTTCAGATTCAGACTCTTCATCCACCTGCTTAAGATGGATATGCTTGTAGCCCAGTTTAATTTCAAACTCATCACCAGGCTCTAATCCCATGGCATGAGTGTAGGTTGAACCAATAACAATTTGACCATTTTTATGGACACTCACACGATAAGTCGGTTCACGCCCCCGACCATCTTTTGTGCCTTCTGGATCCAGGGGAACACCCTTGGCTCCTAAAACCGCATCATAAAAATCTGTTAAATTGACGCGGGTCTGGTCTGTTTTAGTTATAGTGTAATAGCCGCAACGCTTGGCTGTCTCTCGGCGAGGCAAGTGTGATAGCTCTTTTACTTTTTGAAGTAATGCTTTACCAGTTAGGGGAGTAGTTGAAATCTCTGGCATAATCTCACGAGATATCCTTTAAACTTCAGAGTGGTCAAGATCATTAATGGCCAAACTTTGGCTCTATTAAAAATATATCGTTAAATCTATCTCAGTTGACAAGATATTTTGGATCATTTGTTTAAATCTTTACGTATTTCAATAATAACAGATCAGACAATCTCTGCCTAAGCCTTTAGGGGCAGTAAGATGATAACTATGAAAATAATCCAGGAAACATACCAATAGGATTGCACTCTTACACCAGAAGTCAACTAGCGAGGGGTATTGCTTCCCTAGGGACTACTCAAACAAGTATGGCCTAATTATCAAGAGTAACTACTTACCTCAACAGTAGTCCTGTTGCTCATATCATCCCTTAACCTTACCGATTATCCTTGTATATGTTGGAATACTCAAGAGCTTAGTTTTATGCAAGTTGATTTTAAAATCATTCGACAGACTCAAAACACTGCGCCACTACTCCAGACTTATAGGCTGGATGTCCAGAAAGGAAACACGATTCTGGAATGCTTGAATCGTATTAAGTGGGAACAAGATGGTACTTTAGCTTTTCGCAAAAATTGTCGCAACACGATTTGTGGTAGCTGTGGCATACGAATCAATGGTCGCTCGGCTTTGGCCTGTAAGGAAAATGTGGGCAATGAATTGGGCAAGCAACAGCTGCCAGATGACTCTAAAATCCCGGAGATTACTATAGCACCTCTGGGTAATATGCCAGTAATCAAGGATTTAGTCGTTGAGATGAGCAGCTTCTGGGATAACTTAGAAGCTGTTGATCCCTACGTCAGCACTGCTGCTAGGAAGATTCCCGAACGGGAATTTTTACAGAGTCCTGAACAGCGATCGCATTTGGCTCAGGCAGGTAATTGTATCATGTGTGGTGCCTGTTATTCTGAGTGTAATGCCAAAGAAGTTAATCGAGATTTTGTCGGTCCTCATGCCTTGGCTAAAGCACAGCGTCTGGTGGTAGATTCCCGTGATAATACCACGGAAAATCGTTTGGAGAAATATAACGAAGGAACAAAAGGAGTCTGGGGTTGTACCCGCTGTATGATGTGTAATGCGGTTTGCCCGATGGGTGTGGCTCCTATGGATCAAATCGGTAAGATTAAACAGGATATTCTTGAAGGCATTGAGACCTATGATAGTCGTCCAATCCGCCACCGCAAAGTCCTAATTGATTTAGTCAAAGAGGGAGGCTGGATTGATGAGCGTAAGTTTGGCTTGCAGGTGGTTGGTAACTCATTTCGAGATATCCAAGGTTTGGCGAGCCTAGGACCACTGGGATTACGAATGCTAGTTAGAGGTAAGTTTCCCTTGAGCTTTTCTCCATCAGCAGGCACATCACAAGTGCGATCGCTAATTGAATCGGTAAAAAATTTGGAGTCTGAAGGATCTGATCAGTCATGAGTTCTGAAACACCCAATTCTAGTGAATCGTCTCAGGAGTCTTTTAACCAACCCGAACCAGCTTTTGGTTGGACTCCCTATGCTGAGCAAATCAATGGCAGGTTTGCCATGGTTGCCTTAGTTTGTATCGTGTTACTGGAGTTGCTCACTGGTCAAGGTTTGTTGACTTGGCTGGGTCTACTCTAAGGAATTTCCAACTACTATATAATGATCCCGAGCTTGAGATTTATTTGCTCTTACAATCAGGATTGTTGACGGTTGACGGTTGAACGCGCACGTGTGGCCGAAAGGCCAAGGTTGACGGTTTACTACCTCTGTTGGGATTTCCTCCTTGCCCTGACCAGCCAATTGTTGCGGCTACACAAATGTAGAGACCTAGCATGCTAGGTCTCTACAAAACTCTGGGCAATGAAAAGCTAATTAAACTGGAGTATTGCACCCGGATTGGCTATTAGTTGTGTTAATTAGATAGATTTTGGACCGCTGCTATACGAAAGTAGGCATTCTACAGAAAAGTCTACAGATTCAAGCTGTCTTACCATTGGGGAAAGAGCTATGGGGCTTTGGATTTGCTATCTGGCCATGACTTCCTGCTCGGGGAAGGTCTTGCTGAGCCATAACTTCGCTGATGTATATTTCCTGCTGAGGCAGTGGGATCACAATCCCCTCTTCTTCAAATCTTTCTTTTATAATTCGGCTGATGTCACAATAGGCTGTCCAGTAATCCTCTTTCTTAGTATAGGCCATAAACCAAATATTAACAGCATATTCAGCCAATTCCCCAGTGTCAATCCAAGGTGCAGGGTCTTCTAATACTAAAGGATGAGAGTTGGCAATATCCTTAAGAACTTGGATCGCTTGAGTAATACTATTGCTATAGCTGATCCTTACCGTGAGGAACATAGCGCGGACGGGGCTACTGGTTTCATTCTCAATAACGTTACCCCAGATTGAGTTGTTTGGCACGATAATGATTTTATTTTCATAAGTCTTGATGGTGGTGCAAACTAAGTTGACATCCTTAACCGTACCTTTTACCCCAGCTACTTCAATCATATCGCCCACGTCAAAAGGTTTATAGAGCAAGATCATTAACCCATTGGCAAAGTTACCGAGGGTATTTTGGAACGCAAATGCTACCACAAAACCAGCAGCTCCAATCATGGCCATCAGTGGACCAATACTGACCTCTAGGGCAGTGATCCCTAAAAGAAGACCCACCAAAAATAATCCTTGGCGGGTTATCCTAACCACGAACTGACGCAGCATAGCTGACATATTCGGGAACATCCACAAAGATTTCTCGAGCACTGTCCCTAAAATCAGGGAGAGGATGCTAAAGCCAGCGACAATTCCTAAAAATTTGCCAATGTTATTCGCCCAGCGCAGACCTCCTTCTTTAGACTGGAGCCAGCCGACGATGGTAATCCAGGTTCCTTCAGTGTCAGTGACGTCTACCTTAATCCCACTGATGGCATCGATGTATTTGTCGTACAACTCAACATCACCGCCTTTAGTTTCCAGCTCTTCCAGTACCACCTCAAAGCGATCGCTTAAAGCAGTGCGTTGCTCCCGCAGTGTGGTCATGTTGACCAGCACTTGCTTTTTAACTTCGGTCTTCGCCTCGACCGCTTCTTCTAGGTCTTGCTTGGCTTGGTCAATTCCCTGTCCAGTCTTTTTCTGCTCTTGTTCATCAGTAACGATTTTGTTGCTAATTGTTCCAATCTTATCTTGAACCTTAGCAACTTCTTCGTTTGAGGTTTTGGCTTTATCTTTCTCCGTTTCAGTACCTTCAACTGCTTTATCAATCGCCCCTTGCAAGGTTTTATCTTGCTTGGTCTTTTCCTCTTCTTTGACTGCTTCTTCTACTGACTCCTGAGCTTTTTCGAGAGCTTCCTGTGCATCTTCAGCAGCTTTTAAAGCTTTAATACGATCCTTAGCCGATCCCTTAGTCTCTATTTTTTCCTTAGTATCTGTCGCTTCCTCAAGAGCATCTTTGGCATCTTCTAGGGCATCAACAGCTTCTTTAGTTTGTTGAAGCTCTCGATTTTTGCGCTTTACAGCAATTTCCGCATCGCTAAGTTCTTTAACTTTAGTTTTAAGCAAGAACATCCACGCCTCAGCTTCACCATCCAGCTCATCCTTAGTCAAAGGCTTGAGCATTAGCTCTAGCTCCTCAATCGGAATAGTTGGATCGTCAGTGGTAACGGCTTTCTCTAAGACTGGATTAGTGGTCTGTTTAGCTTGAGCAGGTAACCACCATGCCCCAATAATTAAGAGACTGCCAAATAAAATGCTAATTTTCTTTTGTCGGTAACGAATCATTGGTTTTTCGTGTTAATAAGACGTTAATGAAGATGTAACCTGTATAGTTTGCTTGACTGCTGAGTGTTAACCAATGAAGATGTAACCTGTATAATTTGCTTCACTGTTGAGTCTTAACCGTTGACTGTCAACAGTTGCTCCCCCCATTACCCCCGAAGATCGGCAGAGCTGTTTCATTTTCGATTTAGACTGAGGGGGGCAGAGCAGTAGAGCAGCGGAGCCTAATTTTCGGCAAATATTCGGATTTTGACAGAATTTATCCCTTTATAATTCTCTCTATCTAACTAAGAAATGAAGATCCCGGGGGCAGTCAATAGTTAACGTTTAACAGTCAACACTCAACAGTCAACAAGGTATAGATAGCCTTTTATTGGTTCAAATCGAGCCATGTCCTTATTGTTGCCCAATATTTTTCATCAATAAACATCTTGAACAAAAATTTTGCAAAATCTTTGCTGAATACCGACTCCGCTTTGATCATATCTTTATTTCCCTGGCTGATAATTAATTTTTCATGGCTGCCATCATCCATAGCTTAGTTATCGGTAATGGTAGATTTACCAGCCGTATTTGGTATAATCTGCTTCTGTAAAACTCGGTAAAACCCTTTATTTTTACTGGGCTGTATTCTTAACAATTCGTTGAATGCTCCTAGAGAAACAGAATACTATCAAATCCGGTTGAATAACTTACTTCCTGGTGAGTATAGCAGGGGGAGCAGGAATCCTCATAAGGGTAGGTTTTTAACTTTGACCTCAGGTGTGGGGTGAGGTGTGGGGTGAGGTGTCGGGTGTGGGGTGAGGTGTCGGGTGTGGGGTTTGTCGTTAAAAATCATCATTGTCTTGATGCAATAGCGAGTAGGGAAAACCACGGCAATAGCGAGTGGGGGAAACCCCCGTGAGGCCACTGCATCGCTTCTTTGTTGTTTTCCTTTTCCTCTGATGAGGTTAAGTCCCATGTTTTACCCAAATGTAAAAACCTACCCCTGTGAGGAGCAGGAATCCCCCCTAACCCCCCTTAGTAAGGCAGGGCTGTTTCATTGTCGATGTCAAAATTTTTTCTGAGGTTTTGAAACCGCCTTGGAGTAACGGAATCACCCTTTTTTTGTCTGATTAAGTATTTTAACCTGAAAAAAGTCGTTAAATTCTCTAAGCGCAAAAAGCTTGGGCAACGGAATAAAAAACCGAATGATATCACCAAAACAAAAAGCGCTCGCCGAGAGTGTAAAATAAAAGCTAACGCTATTTAATCAAAAAAAGTTTATCTATGAATAGCCTAATTCAAGCCCTCAAAAAAGTATTTGAAGTTACCGTATAACAGGGTCGCCTTATCACAAATAATCAACCCTTTTATGCGTAACCTATCACCCATGCGACCCTTTTCAAGGTTTCGTATCCGAAGGACTTTCGTCAACTCCAAGGACAACGGCATCCTTGATCAAGGGTTTTATTAATTATCATTATCGAACTTATCCAAGGATATACTAGGTATATATCTTTAGAAAATTTAGATAAATTTCATCAAGATTTGTTAGAGGTTATCTGAGAAGTCTCATTTGCTACATCCAAGCCCCCTAAATCCCCCAATTTTGGGGGACTTTTAGAAGCCAATTGACTCTTGTTCCCCCCAAACTTGGGGGGCTAGGGGGGCAAAATTCAGTATCAAAAAACTTTTCAGATATCCTCTTATTTAATAACTTAAATATTTTTTCGGATATAGTTACTTATTACTAAACCATTCGACCAGTGATGCTAGGAGTAAATTTATCAAATTTGTGAAAAATTTTTCATCAGTGGGCAAGTCAGTTTGCTTTTTATAAATCCTTAAGATATTGGATAGCTACTGATGGGAATATTATAAATATTAAGGTTAACTTATGTCACAATAATTCAATGAATTTTTTTTATTGTGGTAATCTTTTATTGATTTAGTCAGGAGTTAGGGTTAGTTTTAAATTTAACTCGTTTCTCTTGGTGCGCGTTCACGCTTAGCTTTGAAAAAGCGCGGGGTCGCACCGCTTGAGAATAATAAAAGTTCATAAATTCACCAAGTTCAAGAAGCTATCAGAACTTGCCCCCTTCAGAATCAAGTATTTACTCTGGATGCTATCCACTGCCAAAAACAAACCACCTTTGATATTATAAACTCCAATAATTATTATCTTATTGCCGTTAAAAAGAATCAAAAAAAACTCTATTATTATCTAGAATATGTGAGTAATCATCAAACCCCAATTACAGTTAATCGAACGATTGACAAGAGTCATGGCAGACAAATTGAGCGCATTACTTCAGGTGCGACCGGTCGCACCTGTTGAATATATTTGGTTAAAAACTAAAAATTTATTAATAAAATTTTGGGATAAATTACGGTAATTTGCGTTAGTTAAGTGGTTATTTACTTTTTTTATTCAAAGAGAAGTTTTTGATTTTAATAAACTTCATAAGTATGGTTTGTTGCAAAAAAAATAATAGGAAATAAACGATTAATTAAGCCAAGTTGATTTTTACGAATCATTTAGTACTGCTATAATTGGATACATTACTTGATTTTATTTATGGGGGGGTGACATCCACGCTAAAATCCTTACTGGGTAATAATTTCAGCCCATCAGTTATAAAAAGATAGATGCTGTTTTGGGCTGACATTGGATGTAGTTATAAGGGTTTGAGCTTCCAGAAAATGAAAGGAGGGTCAATTGGCTGTATCAAGCCATAGCTCATTGGCATCAAAGCCTTATATAGTAATGTTTTTAGGGCTCATGTTACCCCCTCAGATTTTATTTAAGGTTTTATCTATAAGTTTAGCATACTAGATACTGAAGAACCCCCAATCCTTATTATTTCGTTTAAAGTGAACGCATTTGTGAATCATTGCAAACATCTCAAAGCTAGTGATGGACTTGCTTCGCAATTCCTGGAGATGTCTATTTTCCAAAAACAAACTTCAACCTAACTAAGCCATGTTCGACGATCTGCTCTCAGCCTTAAAAAGGCTAGATAAATTACTAGAGCAAGCAGTAATAACAGCACAAGCTGTCTACGGTTCAGAAGCAGCTACTGACCCTTATCGAGGTCTTCGTATTAATCGCGATCAGGTCAAGCAACTCCTAGATCGTGAACCAGGGATACCTTTGTTTGCAGTAGATGCAGAAAAAACTGAGTCCGCTCAGACTAACAATACACCATTAAACTGGCTGAAACAGACTTTCGGTTTGTCTGAATTTGATTTAGACGTGATGTTGATTGCCCTGGCTCCAGAAATTGATTTAGGTTACGAGCGTCTATATGCCTATCTCCAGGATGATGTCACTCGCAGGCGACCTAGTATTGATTTAGCCTTAAATTTACTATGTCCCTCTGCTGAAGCCAAACTGTTGCAACGAGTTCATTTTGCTCCTGACGCACCCTTAATCAAACATGGCTTACTTCATTTAATTCCTGACCCTCATCAGGTTAAACCACCAATATTATCCTATTATCTCAAGCTAGACGAGCAGGTTATCCATTCTCTCTTAAAACAAAAGCGTCTTGAACCGCGTTTAGAATCTTGGTGTCAATTGATAGATAGTCCTGCGGTTGAGGACAAGTTACCGATTAGGGATGACATTAAACACATACTTCCTAAGCTAGTCAAACACGCTCAAAATACCAGCCAGTCTCTACATCTGTACTTCTCTGGTTTGTCTTCTACTGAAAAACGCCGTGGAGCGATCGCCCTTGCCGCTCAACTCAACAAGCAGTTATTGATTGCGGATTTAGCTCAATCTTTAGCAATTAAGGAAGAGTTTGACCAACTGCTAAAACTGTTGTTCCGTGAAGCCTGTTTTCACAATGCTATCCTCTATCTAGAAAGTCTGGAAAGTTTAGATGCACTACAGACCAAAGAGCAGCATCTGTTATATAAAAGCTTACTTGACAGACTAACTGAGGAAAAAAGTGTGGTGATCTTATCTGGAACACAGTCGTTGGTGCCAAAGTTTACCAATCTCCAGGGTATGATTACTGTACCTTTTGCTACACCGGATTTTTATCAACGGCGCGTTTACTGGCAAGCTAGTTTAGAAACTAAAGAAATTGTACTTAGCGATCGCGACTTGGATACCCTCGCCAATCGTTTTACCTTGAGTTCAGCCCAAATAGCAGGAGCAGTAACAACTGCTTGTAATCAGGCTTTGTGGCGTGCTGCTGCCGAATTTGAAGAATTGCCATTAAACAGTACAATTAAGCCAACCCTAAATGACTTATTAGCAGCGGCTCGTGACCAATCTGGTAGCAATTTAACTGAATTAGCTCGCAAACTTAACCCTAAGTATAGTTGGCAAGACATTATCTTACCCCCCGATCAACTCGCTCAGCTCAAAGAAATTTGTAATCAAGCCAAGTATCGTCATATTGTCTATGAGAAATGGGGCTTTCACCGCAAGCTATCCATTGGTAAAGGATTAAATGTACTATTTTCAGGTCCACCAGGCACAGGTAAGACCATGGCGGCGGAAGTGATTGCTAATGAACTACAGCTTGAGCTATACAAAATTGATTTATCCCAAGTTGTCAGTAAGTACATTGGCGAGACTGAGAAAAATCTGAACCGCATTTTTATGGCTGCGGAAACAGCTAACGCTATCCTTCTGTTTGACGAGGCAGATGCTCTGTTTGGCAAACGCTCTGAAGTTCGAGATGCTCATGACCGCTACGCCAATATTGAAGTTGGGTATCTGTTGCAGAAGATGGAGGAATATGAGGGGATATCAATTTTGACAACAAATCTGCGCCAAAACTTAGACGAGGCATTTGTGCGTAGGTTAGCCTTTACAGTACACTTTCCCTCACCGGATGAAGCTAGTCGTCGGCGCATTTGGGAGGGGATTTGGACTGAGGAAATCCCCTTGTCAGCAGATGTAGATTTTGAGTTTTTGGCACGGCAGTTCAAATTGAGTGGAGGGAATATCAAGAATATTGCCCTAGCAGCAGCTTTTCTAGCAGCTGAGGCAGGTAGTGCAGTGATGATGGAACATCTGTTACAGGGCACTCGCCGGGAGTATCAGAAGATGGGTAAGGTCTGGAGTGATGGAATGCGATCGCATACATAATCCGCCCACGGTCAGTAGTTAGCCAGTTTTACACTAACGACGTACCTAGTGCTATTGTAAGCATTCAGCCGTTGGCCTTTGGCCAAGGCTGAGAGCTGAATCCTTACGTGCTATTTACCTGATTAAGCCACAAGTATAATACTGTAATCCTTGGGCGATCGCGAACATATTATTGATCAAGTTATTTCTTTTTATTCCTGTTATCTTATTTCTAGAATTATTTTAGTGAATTCGTATAAGGTGCTATGGATGACTTAGGGAGAAGAAAGTACACAGGTGACGGTAAGTGTCGCTACAAACCGCTTCCTGGTGCATGGCAAGAGCCAGAACCTTACATTGCTTCTAAGGCTTTGGCAGATGCAGTTAATACTGCTCTCTACCTGCGTCGTCCTTTATTATTAGAAGGTGACCCAGGCTGCGGGAAAACGCGATTAGCTTATGCGGTTGCCTATGAACTGGGTTATCCCCTCTACAGCTGCTACATCCGCTCTACCAGTCGAGCCCAGGATTTACTTTATGATTATGATGCCATAGGTCGGTTGTATGACATTCAGGAACGTCAAACTGCAGGTAATCCCAGGCAACCTTTGTACCGCAGAAATTATGTTAACTTAGGAGAATTGGGCGAGGCAATTCAGCAATCACAAAATGACATTCCTTCCGTGGTTCTAATTGATGAAATTGATAAAGCGGATCGGGATTTACCTAATGACTTGCTCTTAGAATTGGAGCGATTGCAATTCCAAATTAAAGAAGTACTAAACGTTCGTTTTGATGCTTTAAAAGGTAAAACCAAAGAAGAACGAATATATTTTTTACCGTTAATTATTATCACCAGTAATAGGCAAAAAGAATTGCCAAAACCCTTCCTACGTCGTTGCTTATTTTACTACCTTAAATTTCCAGAAAATGCTACCCTAAAACAGATTATCCAGAGTCATTTTAAAACTGAGATTACACGCCTATCCGAAGCAGCTATCCAAAAATTTGGGGAACTGCGGGAATTGAGAAATTGGCAAAAAATACCAGGTACCAGTGAATTTTTGGATTGGTTGAGAATGTTGGAACGAGATCAACAAGAGACCTCTCCAAAAAACAAATTTATGGTAAAATAAGATAAAATTTACCACTTTTATCAACCTCAAAAACCATGAGCTATACTTGGGATTACATCCAGAAAAATCCTAAACAAACAAAAAGATTGGTAGGAATAAATTATGAGCAACTATCTCAACTGATAGAACAAGCCAAGTTATTACATCGTCAACATCAAGAAAAAATTGAAAATCAAAAAGTCCGGCTAATAAAGCCTGGGGGAGGTGCTGGACAAAAATTATCAATTGAAGACCAAATAGTCTTGACATTAATTTACTTACGACATCACATAAACTTTCAACTTCTCGGACTACACTTCCAGGTGAGTGAATCTAAAGCAAACTCTACTTTTAACTACTGGCAATCTCTTTTCAGGGAAGCTCTACCAGCTTCTTTGTTAGAACAAGTAAAAAAGTGCCAAGAATCCGAGGATATAATTCGAGAAGCCTTAACTGAGTATGAGTTAATAGTAGATAGCGCAGAACAAGTCAGAGAAAGACCTTCAGACTATGATCAACAAAAATCCTTCTATTCTGGCAAGAAGAAAAACCATACATTTAAAAATCAATTTATTGTGTTGCCAAAAGGGGAAGATATTGTAGATGTAGTGGTCGGTAAACCAGGCCCCAAAAGTGACATAAATATTTGTCGGGAAAGTTTAAAAAAATTTGATGATAAGCAAAGACTGAGTGGTGACAAAGCTTATCTAGGAGAAGAACAAATAAGAACTCCCCATAAAAAACCAAGAAATGGTGAGTTAACCTCACACCAAAAGAAATATAACAAGCTATTATCTTCAAACAGAATATTTGTAGAACATGTGATTAGGTTGGTAAAAATTTTTAAAATAGCGGGAGAAAGGTTTCGCCTAAATTATAATAAATATTCTGGGGTAATTTTGACAATATGTGGTTTGGTAAGATTGAGAACAGGATCCTTAGTATTACAAGTAACAAAAGCGTCTGAAAGTGCTGAAACAATTGAGGTTGTTTATGCTCATAGTTTTGGTGATAAATTAACATCAATAGCTGGTTAAGCCTATTATAGCGTTAATTCAACGTAAAATTGAATTGGTCAATTTGAGCGCTGAAAAGCAGTGCCTGAGATACTTTCAAGTTTTTGGAGAGGTCTAAGGGAATCAAAGTACTGCTGAAGCATTAGCCGATACTCCGACCGCAAATCTGCCTCATCTAGAAACTCTAGTTAAAACTCAACAGGATCACGATGCCCTGAGCAAGACCAGGATACCAGATTAGTCACTGAGAGTATGATTGAGACTATGGGATTGGCCTTGGCCTTGGCCAAAAGGCCACGCTACGGGAATGGTCACGCTACGGGAATGGTCACGCTGCGCGAACGCGCCCGAAAATGAGCAATGACTACCTAAATTCAATTCCCAGACTGACGCCCTAATTCATACACACCACAGCTCATGCAAGCAATAATCCCAATACTGATTGCCCAACTGTGTCCCAGGCTAATTTCGACGGCGTAGTTACAAACTGCACCAATGACTAAAAAAGGCACAATACTGACAACTGACGCATAGAAAGCGTTTTGAGATTCTCTGACCTTGCTGGTTCGTTCAAATTCCTCAGCCGACATGTAAAATAATCCCTCAGCAAAGTTAAACCAGCGGTTCAATTGCTCCATAATCCATTGCCTCAAGGACGAGAGGCTTAAATATAGCGCTAGAGACCACAAAGATGCTCCTGCGATCGCGGTAGTATCCACCTCAAATCGGAAGGGTAAAAATTCAGTCAGCATCAGTTCACGCATAGGGTAGGCTGGGGCAAGGTGAAGTACCCCAGCCTGCTTCGCTGAGGCTGGGGCTTCCAATCTCAACTCAAATCAGGGACGGTCTTATTCGTCAATAGGGTTTCCCGCTTCATCCGCCGACGCCTCAACCAGAGGCGCTTTCCAATGGCCGGGTTCCCCGGCCATTGGAAAGCGCGCCTGCTGATGAAAGGTCTTACTCAGCGTCCACAGGCAGACATCCGCCTTCCGCAGACGTATAGTTCTTTTCGACAGACTCACCTTGGAATTACGACTCTATGGTCAACCAGCTGGGGCTTGTCTCTTCCCTGAGCTCTGCTAGTACTTTTACACCTTTAAGGTAGCCTTTTAGTCAGTCAGGCGGGTCATCGACCAATTTATTCTAACACGATTCGCAACAAGTCCTCGTCTGGCTATCCATCCCAGAGATGAAACCTGATTGTTAGGGTCGCCTTTAGGGTTAGTCGATTATGCGTAAAAGAGGTGCCCCAGACGCGCGCCAAGGGTGTAGTGGAGCCTTTATAGGTGATTGGCTATGAGGATGCATGGTTAAAACTATTGTATTAAGGCTCCACTACACTTACGGTAACTTCAAGACCCGTGGCGAATTTAATTCGCCTACGGAAAGCGCACCTTTGGTTAAAACTTTGCCGATTTTGGCGACCCTATCCTTACGGTAACTTCAACACCTTTAAAGAAGGTGGGGAATTCCGCGAGTTTTGTTAATCACTAAGTTAACCAAGATTTAACTGCTTTATTTAACTTGATCGCTTTAGTGTTAACTATTAACGGTTAACACTAAAGCGATCAAGTTAAACAGTTTACATTTAACCGTCAACCCTTAATAAAAAATTCAATCCTTAAATTGTGCAAGTTAAATGTGTATTAGCTTCTTGAGGTATCTTAACAAAACTCAAGATTTTGATAAATACCTCAAACAACCCAAACACCCTGCTGATGGCAGGTGATCTCGAGAGATATAAATGGAAAGACCCCTAACTAGCTAAAGCCAGAATAGAACTAATGCGCAGTGGTTATTTATCAAGGCTTCTAATTTTCGCTGGACTGAGTTTAACAACTTTAATCGGTTTAAGTACCCTTTCGAGTTTGCCCAGCCAGCCAGTAACTGCATCAGAACCTCCCTCAACCTTGGTAGCCGGAGTAAGAAGTTTTGCCAAAGGGGGTTCCTTTCCCGTAGAAAACTTCCGGGGCTACACCTCTGGCTTCGGTTACCGAGCCTCTCCTAGAGGTTCTGGATGGGAATTCCACCGAGGTTTAGACATAGCTGCCCCTGAAGGAAGCTATATCCGTAACTGGTGGAGTGGTAAAGTAATTAAAATTTCTGATGGTACTGCTTGCGGCACCTCAATAACTATCCAATCGGGCAAGTGGCAGCACATCTACTGTCACATGAAAGGATACGCAGTTAAAAATGGAGGTACTCGCTATTTAATTGACAACTCCGGTGGCATTCAGATCAAGGAAGGCCAACTGTTGCCTTCTGGAGCCAGAATCGGTCGAGTAGGGATGACTGGTCGTACCACCGGTCCTCATCTGCACTGGGGATTGAAGTATGGCAAGCAATACGTTGACCCAGCCCAGGTGCTGCGGGCAATGTATAAAACATGAGCTTGATTAGCAAAAACGCTAATGGTTAATGGCCATTAACCATTAACCATTAACCATTAACCATTAACATGTTTCAAACATGCATGCCTTTGATCGTTTAACTAGAAACTACGAAACTACCAATTGTTTCTTGTCCATCTGGGTGTGTTCTTCTACAATTTTGCGTAACTGGTCTCCTTCAATAGTTTCTTGATCTATCAACAGGTCTACTAATCGGTCAATTATTACCCGATTTTCCCGGACTAACTGACGAGCATTGCCATGGCAATGCTGCACAATTGTGCGCACTTGGGCATCAATGTGGGCAGCAATTTTCTCTGAGTACTCAGCCCTATTAATCACATTACCCCCTAGAAAGACTTCTCCCCCTGGATCTTCTAAGGACAGGGGGCCCAAATCGCTCATTCCAAAGCGGGTTACCATCTGCCGTGCTCGCGAGGTAACTTGTCGCAAGTCCCCAACAGCACCAGTAGTAACTTCAGCCTCACCAAAAATTTCTTCTTCTGCCGCTCTACCCCCTAAAGCAGCAGTAATTTGGGCTTTGAGTTGAGCCCGAGTAATCAAACCTTGCTCTTCATCAGGAATATACCAGGTCAAACCACGGGCTTGCCCTCGGGGAATTAGGGTTACTTTCTGTACCGGGTCGTGATCCGGTAGGAGGGTGGAAATTACAGCATGTCCTACTTCATGGTAGGCAATTAATCGCTTATTCTTGCTGTCCACTAGAGGAGTGCCTTCCATCCCAGCCACCACCCGGTCAATAGCATCATTGATCTCGAGCATAGTGATAGCATCTTTGCGGCGACGGGCAGTCAGGATTGCCGCTTCGTTGAGTAGGTTGGCTAAGTCAGCACCAGTAAACCCAGGGGTACGCTTAGCAACAGTTTCTAGACAAACCTCAGGGTCAATCTTTTTGTTGCGAGCGTGGACTTCCAGAATGTTATTCCTGCCTTTGTAGTCAGGGTAATCCACAATGACTTGTCTGTCAAAGCGTCCAGGACGTAATAGTGCAGCATCCAGCACATCTGGGCGATTAGTGGCAGCAATAATAATAATACCTGTGTTCCCTTCAAACCCATCCATTTCCGTGAGCAATTGGTTAAGGGTTTGCTCCCGCTCATCGTTTCCACCGCCAATCCCTGCTCCCCGTTGCCGTCCTACCGCATCAATTTCATCAATGAAGACCAAGCAAGGGGCATTTTCTTTGGCTTTTCTGAACAAGTCTCGGACACGGGAGGCACCAACACCCACAAACATTTCCACGAATTCGGAACCAGAGATGCTAAAGAAGGGAACTCCTGCTTCACCAGCGATCGCTTTGGCTAACAGAGTTTTACCAGTTCCTGGAGGACCCACTAGCAGCACACCTTTCGGGATGCGTGCTCCAACAGCAGTAAAGCGTTCTGGTTGTTTGAGGAATGTGACGACTTCTTGCAATTCCTCTTTAGCTTCTTGAATACCTGCTACATCATCAAACAGAACCCCGGTTTTGGCTTCCATCTGAAACCGTGCTCGGGATTTGCCAAAGTTTAAGGCTTGACCAGAATTACTCGCAGAGCGTCGCACGATCATGATAAAGCCTGCTAGTAACAACAGAAGCCAAAATAAGTTGGCAATTAGACCTAAAGCGGCTAAGTTATCCGGAGAGCGCCTAATTTCAGTGGGAACATTCTGTTGACGGAGTTCCTTGAGTAGCAAGGAGTTTTGATCGAACAAAGCAACTCGTTGAGGAGGTTCATTCTCCTTGGCCTCGTTTAGACTAACTTTAGCAATCTTAGTGGCTTCATCAATTTCTATTTTAGCGACTTCCCTATTTTTAACTTTCTTTAATAGCTCACTATAGGTTAGAGATTTCTCTTCTTTAAGCTGTGCTTGGGCTGGGGTACCCAGTATCACCCCTTGCCAAAGGAGCAAACTGGCAGCAATACGCCAGAATTTGACTAACTTGCGGTTTTCCTGGGGTTGCTGTAATCTAACCTCAGGATTTGCCAGCGGCTGTGGAGAGGTGTTTACCTCTGCATTAGCCATCCATGCTCTCATCCAGAAACGTTTCTTCATGGCTGTTTGCTCTTTGGTCTTGCCTTGACTCAACTCCTGGGTAAACCTAGTTAGGCTTCAATATAATTCACGCCCTTGAGTTGAAATTTCTTTCACTTTCTAGTCTAGCTCCCTCAAATCCCGCTTTAGCTGTAAGAAACTCATATTAAGTCCGGTAGCATCGGTAACCTGCTCTTGCCTAGATCGGGTTTCAAAACCTCACGCTGGTTTGTTTCTTAATCCTTCCTCCTGTAGAGACCTTGCCTGGAACATCTCTACAAATGGTAACCATACAACTGGACACGAGACCACTAGTTGACCTTGTAGGTTTGAGAGTCAACCATCAACCGTCAACCATGAACAAACATCTGATCAATTACACCGAAGTCGATGTCTTTATTTCTTCTACATGATCTGAGGGGGTTGGCGGAACCTGGGGGATTTCCATTGGTAAATCTTCCTGTTGGAGATCCTCTAGGGTAGTGACAAAATCTCTAATCCCTTGAAATTTTCCATAGACCGAAGCAAAGCGTACATAAGCCACTTCACTCTCCGAACGTAGGTAGCGCAAGACTAACTCACCAATTTCGTGACTGATGACTTCCCGACCAAATCGCTGTTGCAATTCTGCTTCAATCTCATCAACCAATGCTTCTAGGCGTTTTTGGAGAATGCCTGTTTTTTCACAAGCACGTATAATTCCTCGTAACAACTTGGAACGGTCAAATGATTCCCGCTTGCCATCCCGCTTGATCACAGTTATTGGCACAAATTCGATCCGCTCATATGTCGTGAAGCGATGTTTGCATCCCAAACACTCCCGGCGTCGCCTCACACTTTTTCCTGCCTCAGTAGAACGAGACTCAAGAACGCGGCTCTCGGTGTGGTGACAAGAGGGGCATCGCATAAGATAATTTTGTTTTCTTGCTGAGTGGACTGATTGGCGGCAGATAGTTGGAACGCCCTAAGAGTCGATACTTTCAAAATAACAAGTCTAACAATTAGATGGAAGATGAGCCGATATATACCTGTCCACTTACCTATATCCTATAGGCTCATGACAGGCTATTGCGGCTCAGAGCATCCACAGAACTGTTGAATTTCGATCTGATAAATAGAGGTAAACTACTTACCAATCTTAGGTGGTTCCCGAAAAGCAATGGCAAAAAATAGGGTGCCTAAGGCTAAGGTCAAGATTAAGATATAAGCAACTGATTCCATAGCTATAATTCCTGGTTATCTCCTCACTTACCAGTCTACCTTGCATGGACCACAGAAATAGCAAAAAGGCAAAAGAAAAATTTCTTTTCTTCTGCCTTTTGCTTTTGAGTCAAACTGTGATATTAGAGATTTAACCTCTAGATAGGCTCTGTCCTACGGGTACTCTTATCACCAAGCTTCTGGAAGAAGCCCCACTCGACTTGCTCTTCCTCTAGGTCAGGATCGACACCAGCAAACACATCCCGATAGAGGGTGCGTGAGCCGTGCCAGATGTGCCCAAAGAAGAACAACAGTGCAAAGACAGCATGACCAAAGGTGAACCAACCCCGAGTACTAGTGCGGAATACACCATCAGAGTTTAGGGTTTCGCGGTCAAATTCAAAGCCCTCACCCAGCTGAGCAGTACGAGCGTATTGCTTCACATCGAAGGGGTCAGTAAAGGTTTGACCATCAAGAACTCCACCGTAGAAGCTAGCAGTGACACCAGCTTGCTCGAAACTATACCTAGATTCAGCCCGTCGGAAAGGTATGTCCGCACGAACTACACCATTAGCATCGGTCAAAATGATCGGGAAGGTTTCAAAGAAGTTCGGCATCCGACGAACGGTCAGCTCCCGACCTTCACTGTCTGTGAACACCGCATGACCTAGCCAACCTTCAGCAATGCCATCCCCTTTGTCCATCGGACCTGTACGGAACAAACCACCTTTGGCAGGGGAGTTGCCTATATAGTCATAGAATGCCAGCTTCTCTGGAATCGATGACCAAGCTTCTGACAAGCTAGCACCATCAGCCAATTCAGCTTGTACCCGTTGGTTAATTTCCTGTTGGAAATACCCCTGATCCCACTGATAGCGGGTTGGACCAAACAGTTCAATTGGGGTGGCAGCACTGCCGTACCACATGGTGCCTGCTACTACAAATGCAGCAAAAAACACAGCCGCGATACTGCTGGAGAGTACCGTTTCGATATTCCCCATCCGTAGAGCTTTAAACAAGCGCTCTGGTGGTCGTACTGTTAAGTGGAATAAACCAGCAATAACCCCAACAACACCAGCAGCGATATGGTGAGCGACAATACCTCCAGGGTTATAGGGGTTAAAGCCTGCTGGTCCCCATTCTGGTGCGATGGGTTGAAGACTACCAGTGAGACCATAGGCATCAGATACCCACATCCCAGGACCCCAAAGCCCAGTCAAGTGAAAGGCACCAAAGCCAAAGCAGAGTAAACCAGATAAGAACAGGTGAATGCCAAAAATTTTTGGCAAATCGAGAGCTGGGTCGCCACTCCGTGGGTCTCTGAACACATCTAAATCCCAGTAAACCCAGTGCCATACTGCAGCCAGGAACAATAAACCAGAAAGGATAATATGAGTTGCAGCGACACCTTCAAAAGACCATAAGCCCGCATTGGTTACAGTTTCACCAGTGATACTCCAGCCCCCCCAGGACTCAGTAACCCCTAGACGAGCCATAAAGGGCATGACGAACATCCCCTGACGCCACATAGGGTTAAGGACCGGGTCACTCGGATCAAAAATTGCCAATTCGTACAGGGCCATTGAACCAGCCCAGCCTGCCACCAGGGCTGTATGCATCAAGTGCACAGCTAGCAGACGTCCTGGATCATTCAGGACGACCGTGTGTACTCGGTACCAGGGTAGTCCCATTGACTACGCTCCTCCTAATATAGAGTTTTTACTTCGACGTTTCTTTTGATCAATATGTTAGAAATCCCCTTGAAGTCTCCCCCGCTTGAAACACAGAGGATTCTAAGAGTCACGTTGTTCGAGGGGTTAAAAACCTGATCTGACAACGCTTACGGTATGATTTCTCAAATTTGACACTGTTTGGAGAGCTTTAACACTCTCCGACCGACCTTGGTTAGGTGTGAACCTAACTGTATCGCTACTTTGGTAGCCCCCCTAGATATCGCCATTGGCAACTTAGGTAGGACAAAGTATGTATGAAACTAAAGTTTGTTTAAAGAAGTGTAACTATTGTTAGAGCCGATTGCAAGCGAACGGTCATGTTCTCAGCTTAGGGTCGGAAGCGCTTAACCAGCTATATTGCGCAAATTTCCCTTTTATTTGCCTAAATTTAAGCAATATAGCTTCTAAAACCTAAAAATTGTCAAATTCAGTCCGGTAGCCTCTTTACTGATTAGCAATAGTCGGACACAAATCAACATGAAAAATGTATATGGAAAAAGGCACAAGGATAGAACTTATGCCCAGTTGATTTCAAACCATATCACTTACAGCACTTAAGAGCAGAGGGGGAAGAGGGGGCAGAGTCCGGAGTTGGGGAAAGCTGGGGCTCAAAGGGCTATTGATATGCAACTCGGTATTAGGCTCCAATCCTACGGGTAGGGTTTTTTGATTAACTGGTCACCCTAGCTAAGCCCGTTGATAACAATTCGCAATCAAAAGTATAACTTCTTCATCTTCCTTATCCTTACCCTCTTCTCCCTCTTCTTCCTTGTCCCCTGATGCCTTTTCCCTGTATCAGTTAACCTTTGCCCCCTACCATGATTTCAGTATGTGTCATCGCTAAGCGCTCAAGAACTTGCTCAGCAGTGATCAAGCGTTTTAGGACAACTTGACCAATAGTTTTTGCTGACTCGGGTGAGGTGTTAGGCATGGGTTTGACTTCAACCATAACCACAAGGTCTTCAACCTGATAGAGCCACAATTTTTCTCCTTGCTCTAGGATAGAAAGGTTCATTTGCTTAATTTCTGGCAGCCGTCGCCAAGCGTTTTCGTTCCAAAGACCTCCAAACTCCCAAACGCGCCCGACTATCCAGCCTTCCGATAAAAAGAAATATTTCACGTTGCTCTTCGCTAATCCTGCTCTATATTCCTATTTTCCACTCAAATTGAGTTTTTCAGCTTAAATTGACGATTTAATTCAAATTTTATCGAACAACCGCAATTGGTTAATTTCAGGACTTACGCATCAAGCTTGTCGGTTAAGACTGGGTGTGGGGTAAGCGTGGAAATTTATAGAATTTGACAAAATCATCAGTATATGATTTACAGCAGTAAGCATTGTTACTTCACCATAGTTTTTTTAGCTATAGCAGTCCCCAGGGCAGGCGCGGACATCACAAAAGTCTCAAACCTAAGTAAGCGCAAGAGTTTGACTTCTGACTTCTGACTTCTGACTTCTGACTTCTGACTTCTGCTATATAGCTGCTTACGGTATCAATTGATCGGTAAAATAATCGATAATTCAGATAAAAAAAGGATAATACAAGCCAATCCAATTCTTATATAACCTGCAACTCCTAGGGCGTGTCATCAAATAGGTATCAATCCAATATAAAATCAGTAGCTGAGGGAGAATTGATTAACATGGAGGAGTGGTATCATGACACGTCGCGTGAGCCTTGCGGGATGACCAGTGGGAACGAATCAAAGACTTACTACCAGGGCGAAAAGAGACAGTTGGAGTGACGGCGAAAGATAACCGATTATTTGTCGAAGCAGTGCTGTATCGCTATCGAGCCGGTATTCCCTGGCGGGACTTACCTGAACGATTTGGGGATCAACGAGATAGTTCATACCCGTTTGCTGTCGGTGGGCAAGGGGTGGGGTGTGGCAAAAGATATTTGAGGAGCTAGCTAAGGATGCAGACAATGAATATGCAATGATTGACTCAACAATTGTACGTGCCCACCAGCACAGTGCTTTGAAGTTACCGTAAGATAGTTGAGCCTTTATAGTTAGTAGGTTATGGGTAAAAGGTTCAAGTCTTTTGTAATAAGGCTCAACTATCTAAGGTTTCGTCTCTTGGGGCAAAGGGGGGGATGGGGCGGGCGAAGCCATCGGTCGCAGCAAAGGTGGACTGAGTACGAAAATTCATGCCGTGGTAGATGCCGCAGGTTACCTACTGGCTTTCATTTGACCCCTGGACAAGCATGTGACCTCGAGGTCGCGATGTCCTACTCGAAGACCTTAGAGCCGATACACTGATTGCAGACTTGGGATATGATGCTGACCAGCGCGTGATTAAACGACTTGAAGAAAAGGGCACTGCAGCTGTGATTCCGCCCAAACGCAATCGTACTTTCCAGCGTGAATATGATAAAGACTTGTATAAAGCACGACATCTGCGCCACGAATTTCTTTGCCCAACTCAAACAATATCGAGGAATCGCGACACGTTATGATAAGCGAGCAATAAACTTTCTCGGGGCAATTTATCTTGCTGCTACTGTTATCTGGCTTAATTGATGACACGCCCTAGGACGACCATTTCCTGGCAAGTTCCGGTAGATGCCAGGAAAAACCCCTTTACTAGAACCAAAGTTCTCCGTCTTCGTCATATTCAAGAACCATTAGATTGACCGGCTCATTTGTGTTAGCTTCATTTTTCGTTATTGTCCTCGTTTTTTTAATGTCGGGGATAGTAGAAGATTCGTTAAAGCTGTAAGTATAGCCATCCTTTCTGTGGACTCTAGCTAAGTTTTTAACGTGCAAGCTTATTGCCTTTTTCCCAGAAACTGTGTAATTAAAGGAATTACTCTTACTTCTAGGATTAACTCTTCCAAACTCCCCAGTCAAAAGGTTTTTGGCGATGTCCCCACTGCACCAACCTTTGATTGGTTTTAGCGGGTTGTGCCTGATGGGGTAACCGTATTTGTTGAGCGCCGCTTTTTGTCTGCCACCCTGTCCTTTGCAAATTACTAACAGTGACTGAGAGGTTTTCAATGTTAAGGTCTCAACACCTCCAACACAAGCAGCATCAATAAGCGTGCTGTTTAGGTAGCCCTAATTTAGTCCGGTTGTACTTGGTTTGTGCTCCTGTCCCAGTAACCACAGGTTTCATCTCTCGAAGTATCCTCACTAACTTGTTGCGGGTTGTATTCACCGCTGCTGCATCTCTTAACGGCGAAAGCGCCTTGGTTTTGATTTTTTGAAGCAAACTGGGTTTCTTCTTTAGGAATTCCTCTATGGGTTTATTCCCCTTCCGTTGATTGCATTTTTCGCAAGCCAGACAAAGATTACTGACTCGGTTGCTTCCACCTCTAGATTTTGGGTGAATATGCTCAACCTGCAAAGGAACGTTTTGCTTACCACAATAGGTACATTCCCTTCCCCATTTTTCGAGTAAATACTCTCTTACTTCGTAGCCAGCTAGTTCCCCTTGCTGGTACTCAACACTACTAACTTCAGGATTCTGCATTTTTTGGGTGTCAAACTTAACTCTTTCGACCCAAATCTCATTGACCGGACAGAATTTGATCACTCGTTTAACCCAGGTTTGGATAGTCAATACCCTATGCTCATTACTTGGAGCAAGCCACCCCTCTGGACGCTTACGATTGAGGAATCTTGGTTTTCTGTAACGTGTGTTGCGATTGCGTCTTCCGCGTCTCACAGCTTTTCTAGACTCTAGCTTCTTCTTGATCAAACCTCCTCTGTGCTCTAATTCCATCGCCCAAATAACTTGGTTGTCTTGCACTAAAGCAAACCCGGTAAACTTGCTACCAGGGTCGATCTTAATTTGACATGGTGAAATAGTTGGGCTTGAGATCGCAGTTTTCAAGATGATTGTAAATGGATACATCCTAAAAACCGCAGCCTTACCCTTATCCAACAACCGGCGGGCTTTCTTTGGGGATATGGGGTTTAATGGTCGCTTATTTGTATCTATGACAAATACATAATTTTGCATTTTTAGTGCGCCTCGAATCGGTAATGTTTTCCTCGGCCATGTTGTAATAGCTTGTGTTTTGCCAACTACACATTTTGCCTTCGTCTTAATAGTTAGCGATAGAGCTGGGAGCTGGAGGTCACCCCCAGGTATCATGACTAAAACAACGTAGGAAATTAATCCTTGGCCTGCAACCTAGCTAGATAACTTCCGAGTTTTGCTGGAAATTACCAAGGCTTTTACTAGGTGGCTTTATACAACCTATTAGATTGGCTATATATATACTTCAACCTTGATATGACAAGCATTTAGTCCTGCACAGTCACCTCATGACGCGCCGTTTACCGAAAAGATCCAGTAATGGCCGTCGGCTTCAGCTCCCAAATAAGGCTGATCCATACGGCAATCAACAAGTTTAATCTTACCCTCAGATTGCAACTGTTTGTAGTAACCCTCAAAGTCGTAGGTGTTGTAATAGGTGGTTTTGGTACTCATGACAATAGTTCCTCCTGGCTTTGTGACCTGTGCTAACCATTTCAGAGATTGAGGTTCAACAAAGTCCAGGGCAAACACACCACAGCAGAGGGTTAGGTTATACTGTCCATGCAGAAAAAATGGCAGTGGATGGTTTAAATCAACCCATCCAATTAAGGTTTGGTAGGCTCCAGTTTTATGGGCTTCTACAATCATTCCCTGAGATAAATCTGTCCCATCAATATGCCGAAAACCCTGATCCTGTAAGCCTTTGCCAACCAACCCTGAGCCGCATCCCACATCAATGACCTTAAAATCAGGATTTGTTGGATTGATCAACACTTTGCCACTGTTGACTATTTCCATCAGATAACGAACGATGTATTCTGGCCCATCGTAGTTTCTGGCTGCAACATCTCGGTTGTAGTCCGGTGCCCATTTATCATAGCGTTCTTGGTGAGTCTGCATAACGGTAGACCTGCTTATCTAGAAAACAATAAAAATTGGTATCAAACATCCCTATTGCTTAACTGGGATCAGTCTTTTAGCTCTGGTAGTATTAAACAATGGACTCTCCATAATCAATTCACCCTCTTCCTTACAAACATTTAGCGCAAAAGTACTAGCAAAGCCGTAGCCCAAAATGTCGATAAAGGGTTTAAGTTTTTGAACCCTATCTAAATCATAGGTTGAATCTGCTGCGATAAATCTCATCACAAAAGCTCTTCTCCTATTAATCGGACCCTCGGTTAATGGACAACTCCGATGAATCACCTCCTTGTCAAACAAAAGTGCATCCCCTAATTCAAAATCATCCGTTTCAGCCTGAGTTTTGAGAATTGGATCAACCTCAGGTGAGTTGACCATGAAGGATTCTAAACGTCCCATTTCTTTTCTAGATGGAGCTGCATCTTGTGCTTGCAAGCCTTGTACATAAGAAGAAAGAATGGATGTGTAGTCATAAAGAAATCTGCCACAAAGTTTTTCCTTTGAGACATAGCTCATCCCTCCTCCCTGTGCCTTTGTATCTATTTTTGTTAAGGGAATCCAAAGGGTACAGCCAAAATCTTCTAACTGCTGGTAAGAAAAACTCAAGATGCCGACGTGCCACTTGAATCCTGGATTGGTGTTTTTCTCTATTTCAAACCCTAAATGCTGAGCATAGAGTAACGAGCATTGGCAAAGTGTCGCTAATGTTGATTGAAATACAGGATGCTGAATTATTTTGAGGTTTTCATTGCTTTCCATATCATATTTAAACCGTGACACTGAATCCTCATAGGCTGTTTTTGCAGATTCAAGCTCCTGTTCTAATATTTTATCAAGACACTTTATTGCCTCAGGTTCCAAAAATCCTTTCAGCTTGACAAATCCTTTTTTTTTAAAATTGGCAATATCTTGATCTGTTAATTTGAAGGATGAATAAATCATTTTTTTCGGATAAAAAAAATCATCAATAATATATTATAGCGTTTCTAGGACTCATGAGGTACACATTAGTTTTTACCTCTTCCCTCTTCCCTCTTCCCTCTTCCCTCTTCCCTCTTCCCTCTTCCCTGCTCCCTGCTCCCTGCTCCCTGCTCCCTAAAAACCATAAAATTGTACCTCACAAGTCGTAGAATTGCTATACAAATATTGAGAGGGAGAGCTGAGGGGGTGACATGCAAGCTAAAATCCTTACTGGGTATTGCGTTCAGCCGATCTGTAACAAAAAGATACATGCTGTTTTGGCCTGACCTTGGACTTCGTTATAAGGGTTTGAGCTTGCCATTACATCATTCGTAGGGTCAATTTGCCAGTTTATCTTTCCTAAGACAACTGGCATCAAAGCCTTATCTAGTAAGCTTTTCAGGGCTCATGTCACCCCTTCAGGAGGGAGAGTCAATCATTTTTACCATTATTTTTACCATTAGGGAAAGTTAATTATTATTACGATTCAAAAATGCATGTGATTGGTCACTGAGGCTTCTAGGAAGGGACTTGAGTGTGGGTTGCAGCTTCTCTACCCGCGATTCGCCCAAAAACCAGACATTCCGTGATGGCACACCCCCCTAGACGGCAGGCTCCGTGAATACCGCCTGTGACTTCTCCTGAAGCATATAGCCCGATAATCGGGTGATCGCCTTTCCCCAGAACCCGCCCGCGAACATCAATTTTAAGGCCTCCCATAGTGTAATGGACTTTAGGCCATAATCGAACGCCATAAAAGGGGGAACTCAACGGCTTGGCATAATCCCGTATAAATTTACCAAACTCTGGGTCTTGATGCTGCTCCACAAAGGAGTTATATCGACTGATGGTTTGGTTCAGTTTCTCTAAGGGAATCTGATACGTGCTTGCTAAAGATGATAGGGTCTCAAATTTTTTCACCACGCCTCGATCTAAATCAGGTTCGATATCAATGCCAGAACTTTGCATTCCCGCAGCATCGGCAATACCAATACAAGGATGACCAATTTCTAACAACTTATCTGTCCACCGTTTACGATCAGCGAGTTCATTAATAAAGCGTTTTCCAGTCACTGGATCAACCGCTAATCCATAGGCTAGCACCGTATAGCTAGCAAAGAGTGGAGCAATGCCATAGCCTGTTTCATCTGGAGAGACCCAGGGAGCAAGCTGAATCTGATCCAAATCGAGGCACTGGGCACCAATTCTGATGGCTTCTACCAAGGCTTCTGCGCTGGTATTGGGAACATTAGTGTGATCCAGATTGGGGGGGAGATGGGGGGCGTATTGCTGCCGAAAAGCGGTATCTCCGGAGAAGCCCCCTGTTGCTAAAACGACTCCCTGGTTAACGTTAATCTGCTGGATCGGAGCTGAGGGCTTGGTTGTTTGCACTTCTACTCCTGTGAGGATCGGATGGGTATCTGTCTGGGAGTTTACCAGTAATTTGCTCAGGCGAGTTTGGGTTCTAATTTCGACCCCGAGTTGCTTGGCTTTAGTCAACAGTGCAGTGATCATGGCGGCACCTGAAACGTCTTCTGGTGTGTGGTTGCGAGGTACGGAGTGGCCACCATACTGATCCACTCGATCTTTGAATTTCACACCAAGTTCATTCGTGAGCCACTCGAAAGTGGGGTAGGATTGCTCGATCACCTGCTGAACCAAGCGCGGATTGTTTCTCTGTTCCCCTGCCTGGCACATATCTGATTTCAACAGGCTAAAAGAGTCTTGGATGCCTTCTCTGGCTTGAATCGGAGAACCCACAACGGTCAAAGTTCCTCCACTAACAACTGAGTTACCGCCGAGGCTGTTTTCCTTCTCCAAGACAATGACGGATGCACCCGCTTGAGCCGCAGCGATCGCCGCACTCAGACCGGCAAAACCACTCCCGACCACGACAACATCCGCGATCATGTTGTGAGTATCAGTCATATGATTCACTCTTCTGTGATTTGTTTCTCTGATGTTCATGGGTGCCAGCCGGTTCACCCAGGCGGCCATCTTTAGCCCGCTCCCTTGCTCCCCGTGCTTCTTGTAGTAACTGCTTCCAATCTTGGGTTCGAGCCAGTTCCTCCAGGCGCAGCCCTTCTGTTCTGGGGGTTTTTAACCCGGCTGCCCGCATTCCCACATATCTCGCCCAGGCACCATTTTTCTTACGTACCTGGTGGGGCTGAAAATGATCTAGATCGCGAAAAGTAATGTCTTTTGCTATCGTGATCGCCCCTGCTGCGATCGCCTTTTCCCAGAGGTCTTGTCCCTTTTGAGTCCGCACCATGATGGCATTAAACCCTTCATCTTCCCCCTGAGGGTCTGAATTCGGCCAGCAGTCTCCGGCCACCAGATCGGCAACTTCACCGATGGCATCAGGGCAAATTTTACAGCGGGGTTGAGTGCCCCATGCCATCTTATCCTCCCAGAGTTCCTGGTAGCTGATGGAAAAAGTCCGGTTATCCTGGGTGACGAGACGGGTCGGACCGGGATTGCCATAGCCCCGGTAACGAAAGGATTTGAGATCGGCTTCTGTCACATTAAAGCGATCGCAGACCTGCACAAACTTTGACAAATCGGACATTCCCCCACAGAAAAACGATAGACAGTAGCGCACCAATTCCTTGACTCGTGGATCATGTTCTCCTAGATTCCGAATTGCCGTAATATCACAGGGTTTCCCCACCACTGCAAACGGCCGATTTAGATTGATAACATCGATAAAATTCACTAACGATACACCCGGTCCATAACGAGATCCAGATGCGGCTAAGACACTGGCCGCATCAAAACTCAGGCAAGGGGTAAATAACATTGGTCGCTCTTGGGATGCCTTCACGTGCAGAATAAAATCTACCGATTTGGATTCTAGTAGATAAAGCGACAATGCGGTCAAAACCCCACCGGATGAACCCCGGTAGCGAATATCCGGATCGGCAGCATAACCAATGTGGAGTTGAGCCGCCGCCCCCCAAATTGGATCAATCACTGCACCATCGGCTAGTAATGCTGGATCTGCACTGTGCAACTGTAGACCCGGGCAGGTGGCATTAATGGTTTCTAGTGCTTGATCGCTTAAGTTGGGTTGAGCCATCGGACGAGTTCGCCCTTGTGGAGTCATCACGATTTTAATTGCACCCGGTTCAGCAAGACTCTGACAGAGACCACATCCCATACATAGACTGGAGGTAACGATCTGATCGATTGAAATAGGTGCTGCTTCAGATTTCTCTTTGAAAGTTGTATGTTCGATCACCACTAGGTTGCTTTCAATATATGACTTTTGCCCAACTTGGATACTGTACTACGTCTACGTGACTGCTGTAGGGATTGTTCTGAGCCAAGCAGATAGCCTGCAAGCCTGGTTAAACCGGTTTCAATGTGATGGGCTGGGCTGGCAAAATTTAATCGCAAAAAGGCATGATCGTGATCATGAAAATCAATGCCAGGAGTGGAACTCAGGGCATAATTCTGAGCCAGATGCAGGGATAATTCCATGGCATCTTTTTCTGCCTCAGCCACATCTACTAGCGCAAAAAAGCCTGCTTGAGGGTGAGTTCGCAGTTTTAATCCAAGGCGTTTGGCTGTGCGCTCAAACAGTAACCAATTATAGCGCAACAGATATCGGTGTTTGCTCACCAATTCATCCCAGTGTTGTATCAGGTTCTCCGCAATCAGTTGGCTGGGTAAACTGGTACACATATTGAGAACGGCTTTGACGTTGGTCATCAATTCCACCTGTGATTCAGGCACAATCAAATATCCTACCCGGACACCAGCAATTGCCAAGGATTTGGATAGACTGCTAATTATCAGATGACGGTCAGATAAACCAATGGCACTGGGAATGGGTTCATCGTTGAGGGGTAAAGCTTGGTAGACTTCATCAAAAATAACGGGAACACCTAAATTAGCGATCGCTTCGAGCTGATGGTCTTGCAAAAATGTACCGTATGGATTGCTGGGTGAATTGATCACAATTGCTTTAGTTTTATTGGAAATCTGGTTTGGCAATTGTTCAATATCAATGCAATAGTCATCTCCCATGGGAGCTAAACGACAATTTACCCCAAAAATCTTGGCTAATACGTTGTAAGCTGGATAGCAAGCTTCAGATAGGATGATTTCATCTCCCTTATTCAGTAGCATTGCAAATGCAAGGGTCAACGCACCAGAAGCACCGTTCGTAATGCAGACCCGATCTGGGCAGAGATCGTAATCAAATTTTTCCTGATAGTAGCCGCAGATGGCTTGACGCAAACTGTTAATACCATTGATATTGCCGTACCCGACGTGGTGACCGAGCAGCACACTATCGATATTGACATCCACGTGCTCAAATGGGTTAAAGGAAGAAATTCCCTTACCAAAATTGATAGGTTCCAGTCCTTGATGATTGGCGCGATCAAAAACCTCCATAATGATGTCCATTGCTAGGGGCGGACATGATACGTCACTTTCAGGCATAACTATCATCTTGATCTTTTTAAGCTTACTGTTCAATTGGTTTTATCCATGCTGTCGTAATAAGCAGGTGCACAAAATTAATGACACATTTTACAAAGCTCAAACCTTTACAAGGTAAGCTTTACAGAGATTACGATTAGGCAATTAATTCTGTGTATGTGCTTAACTTTGTTCAACAGAATCAAACTTATTTTTTTATGTTGAACAAAGTTATAGTCATGAATTCATCAGGTTAATCAAGGGATCATTATGTCTAAAACTGAATCAATGTTCTTATAATGCTGACGGGGAAGTTTTTCGACTTTTTTATTCAGAGTGTCTGGATATTTTTCCAGCAATTGATCACACCAAACCGGATCAATATTTTTGGCAGCGAGCAATCGATAACGTTGACGTGTCAACGAATCAGGGTGCCTCAAAGGCAAATGCTTTTGGCAAAAATCCGTGACTTCGGCTTGAATCGACTGCCCTGAGGATTGCAAATCGTGGTGAGCCAGATACCCACCTAATGGCGTGTTCCCTCCGGCTAAGCCAAAGCCCTTTAAAGTGACATCAATCCAATCACAACCCTGGGCAAAGGCTTGGTTAGAGTTCTCAATTGCATATCCCAAAGTATCGTGGGCATGAAACCCTAACGATTGTGGGCAAATCTCTCTGACTAATGCCATCATGGCGTTAACCTCATGAGGATAAAGTGCCCCTCTAGAATCAGCTAGGTAGACAATATCCACGTTTTTCGATGGGGCAATCGTTCTGAGCAGACACTCAATTTCCGCCAGTGAATAGGATGAAACACAGATCAGATTTAAACTGATTTTGAGATGGCTGGATTGTTTTTTAAGATGATTAGCGATTTCTAATGCCTTGTCAACCAGATCAGCGGTACAGGGCATCCGCAGCAGCGAGATCTGGTCTAACTTGTCAGCTACTGCTGCCTGCCAGTTATCCTCGGCTGGATTGAGCATACAAACTAAAGACATCTCAGGATATAACTGCTGAATCTCTGCTAAAAACTCTTTTGGGCAACCATTCACTGGAGATGTCATTCTGTCGGGTGTGCGTAGAAAACCCACCTCAACTTGACTCAATCCCTGATCCTGTAAAAAATTCAATACGCTTTTGGTTTCTTCTAATGAAAATTGCCACCGATTTAAATAGCCCCCATCCCTTAGGGTTACGTCTAGAATGTTACTGACTGCAATCCTTCGCCCTAGACATTGAGGTGATTGTAAGCTTTGCATCAGTTACTATTGTTCCTTTAACTACCTGCACCATGACCAAGCACTACCTCTGTAAAATTATTTTGGAATTATCTAGGTAGACTTAAACAGCCTATTAATAACATAAAGTGAGCATTCCATACAAGTTAGAGCTGATTTATAAACTCGCTGTAATCCTTGTAGGATAAGGCTTCCATTAAACTAGAACACTTGAACTACTTAATGCTAAAATGCAATCATAGCAAGGCTTTCAGGCTTCTTAATATTTAATTTACAAATTAGCTCTTATACAGGGTAAGAGCATCTCAATCAACTATGACAAAAGGATTGTAGAACGTAAAAATTAAGTCTAGTTGACTGAGAAAACTAATCAACCACGTACTGCTACGTTGGCATTTTGAATTCCAGTCGATACCATAGTTGAGCATGTTGTTTTCGTGAGGCCATCGCCGGGTCAGGATCATGATTACTCACGTGCGACCCGTGGCGAATTTAATTCTTAATGGTAAGAGCGCACCTATGTGAAACGAACCCGACGAATCAGTTTCCAGGCATTTTCCCTCGGAGGCTTTGACCCACTCCAAACCAAATCCGACAATAGCTGTTTCCTCGTGCGCCAGTGTGTATCTACCCACCGACGAAAACTGGTTTCAACGACATGGGTAGGGAGTTTTTAAGCAATGGGGCACTAAGTTTTGATAAAATGAATACTTAAGGGTACACGCAACCAGTTTCGATGTCGCTGTAATCTAATCCTAGCAATATGTTCAGGCATTTTTTTTAACTGGTCTGTCCCGATGTAGTATTATTGTTCCACAGTACTATAAGCTAGAATCGATAGCACTTTTGAGCACCTTTAGTATATTTGTACAGGGGAACTTTAGTGCTTATCGCAATGCCATGTCTTGCCGTTTTGTTCATTGGCTCTAGGAAAATCCGGACGTATTTATCAGATATAAAGCGAGTAATGGCTATATTTGGGCGCTTATTTGGCTAAAGTCCCAATAAGCCAGGGGCTTGAGATCCCGTAGCTGACCAGACTAAGTGATTAGAGGACAATCCAGAGTGGTAAAAAACTGTTTATTTGTGAACAATCGGGAACCATACCCTGAAACCTGTTTTGACTCAATTCCAGGTATTGCAATGGTGTGGTATCAGGATCATTCAGAGGGCTTTTCGTTAGAAGAGGCGATCGCCAACAATCCGGATACTCATATCCTCATCACCACGTTGATGGATTGGAGTGCAGCTAACTTGCAAAAACTCCCGAAGCTGGAACTGATCATCACCATTACCACAGGCACAGACTATATTGATAAAGCCTATTGCCAACAGCATAATATTAAAGTGCTCAATACCCCTGGCTTCACTGGAGCCTCGGTTGCTGAACACGCAGTTGCGTTAATGCTAGCTGCCGCCAAGCGGTTGGTGGATTACAATCACAAAGTTCGTACGGGTGATTTCCAAATCTTTGAACATCAGGGAATTGAACTGTTTGGCTCTCAAGTGGGTATCATCGGCATGGGGACAATCGGAACCCAGGTGGCTCGTATGCTGCAAGGCTTTGGCATGAACATTGTGTACTGCAACCGCAAGCCGAAAGAAAGCAACCTGGCTCAACCCGTTGATCTAGAGACGTTGTTAAGTACAAGCGATATCATTTTCCTCACCCTATCCCTCAATGCTGATTCCCACCATCTGCTCAATCACAACACCTTTGCTAAAGTCAAACCAGGAGCAATTCTGATCAGTATCTCACCGGATGATCTGATTGAATTTTCTGCTCTACAAGAAGCCCTAAGTAGTGGCAGGCTCTCCTATGCAGGGATGGACATCCACCATGAAGATTCACGTTTTATGACACTGCCTAATACTGTTCTGACCCCTCGCCGTGCATGGTACACTCAAGCCGCATTTGAACGACGGATCCAGATTTTCACCCAAACCCTCGGAGATTACATGAAAGCACATTGACACTCCCCGCCCTATAAGAGCGGGGATTCTTTAATCAACAACTCAGCTTGCTCAATCAGGCCGGAACCAGAAAGAGTAGAGGCCGAATCTCCTAAAGCGTTTAGATAATGGATCTAGGTTTCGGTGTGCCCCACCGTACCTTTCTTTTTTATAAAAAGATAGATACTTTTTTAATCTAACTTTTTTCATAGACGTTTAAGTCGTTAGACCAAATTACGCAATATGTATCTCGTACATATTTTTTACGTTGCCTACTTATTGATTAGATAGTATTTATCTTGCTTTTTAGTTTATTGTTTATAATATTATTTTAACACGCTCTGTAAAAACTGTCAAGTTTTAGCTTAAAAAGAAAGCCGTCCTATAAGGACGGGGCTTTAAACCCAATTTTTTCGGTAACGAACCCGGTTGGGTGTCACCCCCGACTAAAGTACGGGGGTCTATGATCGATATCCATTGACAATGATTCTGCAAGATTTGGAGGTGAAAAACTTTACAACTTTCCTCCCTTGGTTAAAACCCAGGGGTATCCAAGTTAACGGAGGTTATTGATGAAATTTTTACTCATTCAAGGAGCTAACCTGAACTCACTGGGCTATCGTCAGGGCAACACCTATGATGATACCACCGCTGAACAGCTTGATCGGATGCTGAAGCAACACGCCAGTGACTTTGATTATGAACTGGATATTTTCTACACAAATATCGAAGGTGAAGCCATCAATAAGGTTTATGCCAGTGTAGCAGCAGGTGTGGATGGGGTTCTCGCTAATCCGGCAGGATTCACCTACAACGCCTATTCTCTCAGGGATTGCCTCTCTTACATCGCTCCACCTTATGTGGAAATTCATATTACCAACATCGACAAGCGCAATATCAAATCAGTGATGTCAGTCGCTGCAGTTGGAGTTGTACAAGGTTTTGGGATCGATTCTTATTTTGTTGCTCTCGAAGCAATGTTGAGACTTCTTAAACATGAACCCTATCAAAATCGTTGAAATTTGCTCAGAACTGGGTGCAGCTCAGTTGGGTGCTAGCATGGGACCAGATGCTATCCGGATGGCGGCTCACAAAGCAGGCAGTCACTTTTTCTCCGAACACCCAATCATTCGCTTGCCTGAACGTAACGCTCTGTTGGCAGATAAAAACCACAATCCAGGTTGTCGTTATGCTAAGCGTCTCCGCTACATTCTTGAAACCTGCCAAATTGCTTGTAACACAGTTACAGATACTTTGGAAAGAGGTGAGTTTCCCCTGGTGTTGTCTGCCGACCACTCATCAGCCGCAGGAGTGATCGCTGGTGTTAAACAAGCTTATCCCAACGAACGCCTAGGCATTATCTGGATAGATGCTCATAGTGATATGCACTCACCCTACACAACTCACTCTGGTAATATGCATGGGATGCCCTTGGGTGCAGTGTTAGCATTGGATCAAGAAGCCAGAACTTTACTAGGTGCTTCGTCGAATGAACTGCCACTGGCTGCACAAAAACAGTGGACTCACCTCAAGGAGTTGGGTGGTATTGTACCCAAGGTGTTGTCGGAAGATTTGATTCTTATTGGTGTTCGCTTTTTCAAGCCAGAGCATTCAATCTTAATTGACAAGTTGGGGATTAAACTCTATAGCGTTGAGGATATCCGAGAAAAAGGAACAGAGTTTTACACCAGTTTGATTGAGCAACATCTGCAATGGTGTGACAAAATTTATCTGTCCTTTGATGTTGATAGTCTAGACTGCGAAACGGTTTCACAAGGAACAGGAACCCCTGAAGCGAATGGTCTATATCTGAATGAGGCGATCGTCCTCATCCAGACCATTATGGCAAATCCGAAGGTCTGTTGCCTAGAGATTTCTGAAGTTAATCCAGTTCTCGATGATAAGGGGAATGCTATGGGCGAGGCTGCATGGCAAGTCTTGGAGGCTGCATTAGTCAGGAGTTAGGAGTCAGGAGTTAGGAGAAATGGGAATTATATAGGAGGTAGTCGGAAGAATTGTCCCTTGATTTTTCGGCTCTTGTCTGCCCAAAATGTGAATTAAATGAGCTTTTTCGACCGAAAAGCTGGCACTTTTTTCGACCCAACAAGGCTAAAACCTTTATCTGTCAATGCTTTGAGAGTTAATCAGCAAGCCCTAAGTAACAAGTAACTCATTCCTAATAACAAACTACTTTTGATTTAACTTTTGATTGATCTAAATTAGATACTACTTCAGATAACTCCTGGGGTTCGTCGATCAAAAAATCGGGTTGATATTGAGCTAGAACTTCTTTATAAGAAAATCCCCAACTAACAGCAACTACTTTAATAGTATTTTTTTTAGCTGCCTCAATATCCCTAGTTTCATCTCCGACATAGATCACATCAGCAGGATTTAAATTATGTTTTTTGAGGAATTTACGAATAACTTTTTCTTTTCCAAAGATAGGACTCCCTGAGTCAACAAAATCAAAAAGCTTTACCCAAGAATTATGGGTCAGAAAAAGGTTAACGTTCTCTGCTGAGTTAGATGTCAATATCCCTAATTGGTAACCTTCAGATTTAAAATCATTTAAAACGTCTATTAGTCCAGGAATAGGAGTTAAACTTTGAATATCTTCGCGTAATAGTTTTTGGACTTTTTTCAACAAAAACGGGATTATAAACCTCGAAATACCCGATTGCTTAATAATTTCCCTAGAGCTTAAATGTCTAACTTGCTCCAATTTTTCAGCTGATGTGGGCTGATATCCAAATTCTTCCGCTAAGCTATTGGTAATCTTGACAATGGCAGTAAGGGTATCAGCCAGAGTCCCATCAAAATCAAAAAGAATTACTTTTACACTCATTGAGCAATTAACAATTAACAATTAGCAATTCGCAATTCGCAATTCGCCACCCAAGTAATCAATGGCTAGTCAACGGATTTTTGAGATGCATCAATATTAGCTTGGGCATTGCGCCGTAGCATATTTGGCTTTATACGCCGCAGCGCAGAAGCTGGAAACCGTCGATTCCACTCCTGATCAGATATAGTAGCTAATTCCGTGAGTCGAGGAGCCACATTCCAAGGGTAGGGCTGAAACTCTACCACATCAGTTTCTTTAGCAAAACGTTGGTTCCAGGGGCAAACATCTTGACAGATGTCGCAACCAGCAACCCAGCCTTCTAAATGGGGTTTAATCGATTCCGGCAAGTTTTCAGCGCGATTCTCAATGGTATGATAGGCGATGCAGCGGTTGGCATCAACGACAAACGGTTTGGTAATAGCACCCGTTGGACAGGCTTGAATACAGCGGGTACAGCTACCACAGTGTGAAGTGTGAGGGGTATCTGGAGTCAATGCTAGGTTAGTCAACACTTCCCCTAAAAATACCCAACTGCCATACTCCCGCGTAATTACATTACCATTTTTAGCAATCCAACCAATACCTGAGCGCTGCGCCCAGACTTTATCTTGTACTGGCCCTGTATCAGCATAGTAACGCACCTGGATTTCTTCTGCTTGTGCTTGTAACCAAAAGGTCAATTGCTTCAATTTTTTATGCATGACCTTATGGTAATCTCTCCCCCAACCGTAACGGGAGATTTTGCCATACTCAGGGCTTTCGGGACGCTGGTGAGGGGTGTAGTAGTTGAGAGCAACACAAATTACCGACTTCACCTCTGGCATACAGGCACGAATATCCAAGCGTCGAGGATTTGCCATCCAAGCCATGTCTGCTTGATACCCTAACGCTAGCCAAGCCTTCAAGTTTTGCTCTGCTGAGTCATTATGATCAACATCCACAGCTGCAATTCCTACCTTATGAAAGCCGAGCGAGCGAGCTTTCTGTTTTACCTCAGTGCTAGTAACTGGTATATCCAAGTTGTATTTACAACCTAACTCTACCTGTAAGGTGTGTTAATCACGCACGTTCACCCAACACCGTTCATCCAAGACCTTTCATCCTTTCCCCAATCTCTACTATAACCACAGTAATGTTATCCCTACCGCCTTGGTCTTTAGCCGCTTCAACAAGCATAACCAGAGCCTGATCAATACTTGAACTCTCTTGGAGAGAGGAAGCAATCAATTCATCGGAAAGTTCTTCGGTGAGTCCATCGCTACAAAGCAAAAGGCGATCGCATAATTTAACCTCTATCGGATGGACATTGACTTTAGGTAAGTCCTTTCTGCCTAGACATTGAGACAGAACATGACGCCAGGGATGCATCCGAGCCTGTTTAGCTGTCAGTTCTCCCAACTTAACGGCTCTGGCTACCCAGGTGTGGTCTTCTGTAATCTTCTCTAACTTAGAATTCCGGAACCGATAGAGGCGAGAATCTCCTACATGAGAAAACCAACACTGGTCTTGACGGAACATCACCACTACGGCAGTGGTTCCCATATCTGACCGTTCTGGATGAGTTTGCTGATCGTTGAGGATAGCCTGATTGGCTTGATAGATCGCTTGTTCTAGTAACTCATCAGAAGGGGTTTGAGAGTTCCAATATTTATTCAAATAAGTCTTAATCGCCTCAGTGGCGATTTTACTTGCCTCTTGTCCACCGGCATGACCACCCATACCGTCGGCAACAATAAAGAAGCGACCGTCCGGGTCTATGTAGTAGTCATCTTGGTTAACTGTACGTAGTAAGCCCGGATCTGTAATACCGGCGAAGCAACTTTTCATCACATCGGTTGTTTACTGGCTTGATGCTTTCTGCTCGTCTGTGAGCTTCAGTTTGATTTTGATGGATAGAAACATGATTATTATCGACCTGATTCAGTTGAATTAAGGAAATGTCCAACAATGTCCGGATAAATGCCGAAACATCCAACGATTTTCCCTCCTAGTACTTGCTACTACGGTGGATAGATCGTGGGATAAGGAGCTATTACGACTTTACAACAACTAAAACATGCGATCAAACCGGTCAAGCCGTCGGAGCAACCTAATTAAGGCAAATCCTAACATAGCTGCCACCAAAACGACTACTAAGGCTAGTACGACATTACCATTGACAAATAATATAGTAGCCGAAAGGGTGAAGGCACTGATTAATAAAGTATAGTTGGTTCCCAACTGAATACCACTCAGCCGTCGTAAAACCCGGTCTGATTCAATAGAGCGCACTCGAATGCGCAGGTCTCCTCTTTCTAATTTATCAATAGTACTTTCAATGCGCTGGGGCAAACCTAATGCTGTACTACTCATCTGTGCGGCTTGGCGTCCCAGTTCATTAATAAAGCTATTGTTGTCGGGAGTGTTGCCGTTGGTCATAATCTCTAGTGCGAAGGGTTTTGCAACTTCCATAAAATTAAATTCGGGGTCTAAGCCTTTACCCACTCCTTCCAGTGTAGAAAAGGCTCGCATCACAAATGTGAACGTTGCTGGGAATCGAAAAGGCTGGCCATAGGCAATTTCGTAGAGGTCATCGCTGATGTTACTCACCGATTGCTCCTCAAAGGGCTTATCCATGAAATTATCCAGCATGTACTGAACTGAGCGCCTTACCGGTCCCATATCACTCACTGGTGAGAGCGCACCCAATTCAATTAGGGAAGTCACCACTCGGTCACCGTCTTTTTGGGCAATGCCAAACAGGGTTTCCATCAGTTGCTCGCGCACATTGGCCTTAATCTGCCCCATCATGCCAAAGTCGTAAAATATCAAGGAGCCTTGATGACTAACCGCAATATTTCCTGGATGGGGGTCAGCATGGAAGAAGCCATCATTTAGCAACTGCTGTAAGTAAGCTTCTGCTCCCAGACGAGCGATTAATTTGCGGTCTAGGCCAGCTGCTTCTAGAGCTTCGTAACTACTAATCTTAATCCCTGGTAAAAATTCTAGGGTCAAAACTCGTGATGAGGTATAGCGCCAGTAGACACGGGGTACCTTCACCCAGTCATAGCTGCGGAAGTTGCGGCGAAATGTATCTGCATTTCGGCCTTCATTAAGATAATCAATTTCTTGCCAAAGAATCCGACAGCACTCTTCATAAATCCCACTCCAGTCCCGACCACGCCCCCAGTCTGGATGGTTTTGAAAGTAATAGGCGATCCCCTTAAGAATTTGTAAATCAATAGTAAACAGTTTTTTTAAGCCTGGTCTTTGGACCTTAATCGCTACCTCTTCACCACTGCGAAGTTGAGCTTTGTGAACTTGCCCTAAGCTAGCTGCTGCCAGAGGAATTGGGTCAAAACCACTGAACAGTTCCTTGATGGGCTTGCCTAAATCTTCCTGGATGATCTGCTCAACTTGCTCGTAACTAAAGGCAGGAACCCGGTCTTGTAGTTTGCTCAGTTCTTCTACATACTCACTAGGGAATAAATCGGCACGGGTGGAGAATAACTGTCCAACTTTGATAAACGTTGGTCCTAGATCTAAGAATGTATCTCGAATCCAGATAGCTTGTGTTTTGCGTCTATATGCGTGCTTTTGCTCTGTATATCCTCCCCGATAACTCCAAGGTTTACCATCAAGCCACAACCCAGTGATGAGGGTTAAAACAAAACGCCAAATATCAATAAAACGCCTTTGACGGGAGTAATTTTCTTGATTCCACCGATAAGCTTTTTCGCTGTATTGCTTACCTATAGAACTTTGGCTAGACACATTGCGTTCCTGATTTATTGTAAGGTTAATAGAGTTTTGAGAAAGAGCAGACACTCGGATTTCTCTGTAAGGTTTTTATCAAAAAAATAGCAGGTTATTAAAAATTATGTCGAAACTACTCACTTCTGTAGATAATCTAGGGTAGTAACGATAAATCTTATCAAGATTGCTTGCCATAGTTTTTTAATTCAGTACGCAAGCTGGCAATTTCTGCTCGCAGCTCATCAATCATGGCTTGCAGATCAGCTGGCTTCGATCCTGTTTTCCCTGTGTTACTAGCTGTGTTACTAGCTGTTTTACTACTAATAGTAGAATCAGCTTCTGCTCCGGCTTCGCGATTGGCACTTTCTATTACCTGCTCGGTAAACTGCCGCAGTCGCTCACGCTGCTCAGCATCAAACTTGCCTAACTCACTCAGGGCATTGGTTAGAGCATCCTCGAGCTGCCGATTAATGGCTTGAGCTGCAGCCCTACCCAGAAAAAAGGCATGAATTACAGAGTTACTCATTGATAAGTTTCTTTAGCTTACGTAACAAATTATAACGTACTTGCCCAGGATTATGACTTAATTCAAATCCAGTTGCTTGCCTCGTATATCCTCAGTTTGTGCAATATCCCATGTCGTTATAATTTAAAAATCACATATTATATCATTTTATGTATTTAAATCTCACAGGACTTAGGCAGTAACTTTTCCTTCGTAGCCCTACTAATTATTAAGTGCGTTTGGTGGCCAGTGTGCTGTAAGTCCTGTGGAAGTATGAATATGAATAAAGCACCTTGATCAGGTTGAAAGTGTTTCAGAGTTGGGGTTCTGACAAAGGCCAATTGCTGCGAGGAGGGAAGGATTGATCGGTGTGGAAGATGGTAGAACCAGGTTCTTTTTGAGAGTTAATTCGCAGTGCGAAACCAAATCCTAATCCGGCTGAGGCGGCAAGGGCACCGGTCATCAGTAGGGCTTTCAGTGGGAATCCAGCTTTGGTAGTTTTGAGTTTTGAGGTTTGAGTTTTGAGCTTGGCGTGGACAGTTTTGAGAACAGCTAAGGTCTGAGTGCTCAGTTTTGAGGTCTGAGTGCTCAGTTTTGAAGTCTGAGTGCTCAGTTTTGAGGTCTTAATGCTCAGTTTTGGGGCAATTAATGACTTTTGCTGAGGACTCAGCACTTTCAACTGAGAACTGCTTTGAGGCACTTTTTCCTGAGTTGGCAGCAGCGATAACCAAGCTTCTACAGTTTTAGGACGTTGATTGGTGACCATGTGCAAGCCACGCCAGACTGCTTGTTTAACTACTGGAGTTAGGTTTTGTGGACATGGTGGTAAGTCCGGCAGGAAAAGAATATAGAAACCTTCCTGGGCATGCAATACTTCCCTGACTGGTGCAGGTAGGGGTGGGTTTCCAGTAAGCAAGCAGTAAAAGGTTGCGGTTAAGGAATAGACATCGGTTGCCTGGGAAAGTTGCCCTTTAGAAATGTACTGTTCCGGGGCGCTATACCCAGCAGCAATTAAACTGGCGTGGGTTTGCCTGACTCCTAGGGTGAGTTGACTAGTAATACCAAACTCACATAGCACTAGTGTATCGGTATCTTGACGCAGAATGATATTTTCTGGTCTAACATCTAGATGCAGCAAACCCTTTTGATGTAAGATACTAAGGGCATCGCCAATTTGACGAATGTATGCAATAGCTTGAGCTTCTGGAACCAAATTGGCTTGGATGAGTTCAGCTAACCTCTGCCCCGGAATATATTCCATGACTAGGTAAGGTCGTCCGTCAGCTTCAAAGGATTCGATTACCCTGACTAAATGCTGATGCTGACAGCCGCTCAAGAGCCTACCAAGGGCAAGAAATTGCCGCTTGAACTGGTCACCATGGGGATGGTGGCACAGATTGTCGCTGAGGGTTTTGATCACGACGGTTTGACCAGACTCAGCGTTGATGGCTAGGTAGGTGATGCTAAAGACACCTTTGCCTAGCTGGCTATGAAGAACATATTTGCCGTTGTGCAAGACTGTGCCTGCCTTTAAGTCCATGAAACTTCAGTTCAACTCCCACCTATGCTAACCTTAAGTGGTGCAGAATGGTTGACACCACCTAGGTTTCGTTTCTCACTTGTTGACAATCAAGGATCAAGGAAAAACCAGGATAACTATCAGTCAAATTATTCAGCTTAACTATTCTGTAGCAGGAGTTGTTAATCAGGATCAAACATTACCAAGGGTTACCAATTAGGGTAAAAGCGCTCCAATAGTAGGGATGTCGTAACTCCACATCTGGCAACTTAGCTAACGCTGGCGGTAAAGGAAAACTGCCCTGATCCGTTACCAACTGCCCTCTCTCGAGACGTACTGTGCCCCTGAGCAAATTTAACTGAGCTTTCCGTATAGCCTCGGCTTTGACTGGGAGTTGCTGTAATTTTTCGTAAAACGTTGTCATTAGCCCCAGGGTACCCTCATCGCTGACATACCAGAGACTTCCCAATGCGGACTTGACCCCCGCTAGCACTGCTAGACCGGCAAATCCTAATTCGGCTTGCTCGTCTCCTAAGGCAGTACGACAGGCACTTAAGACCAACAACTCCACCTTAGGCTTACTTAAGCCTAGTTTAGGCAACTGGTTAAGTTGCAGCTTGGTATCCCACAGCTGGATGTAGGAATTACTTGGCTTACCGGCTAAAAATTCACTATGGGTAGCCAAATGAACGATACCAAAGGGTTGTGAGGCACGAGCTTTTATCAAATTTGCTACGGTGAACGCTTCGTTAAGTAATGCCTTTCCTGACCACAGTTGTTCTGTAACCATCGATAACTCTACAGGAACTGCTGGTAATGGGTTTTTGTTCTTAAACTGGGATGCTCCCATCGCCAAGACTTGAAATTTCCTAATGTCTACATAGTTCATGTTGGTTAATGATAGAGTTGGCATCAAACCAAGGCTATATCGTTCTACAAGAAACCCAGTGCCATCATGAAGTGCTGCCATGGGTAAGGAGCGCAAACCAACGTCCATGATAAAGGCAAGATTATTTATTTTTTGGGCTTTTAGCTCCTGCTCTACTGGATCAATCAACCAACGATACAACTGCTGAGCCAAGGGTAGGTAGACATTTGCGCTTTCGAGATTGGTGATACTCCTGTGGAATTCCCGAGCAACAGAGAGAACTTGCGATCGCGTTGCTCCCTGCACCTGTTTTCGAATTACTGCTCCCGAAGCCGTAACGACTAGTAATTCCAGCTGTGTATCGAGATTTTCTTGCCAGTGTGACCTAGTCTTTTGCCGATTTTCCGTTCTCTCTCGTTCCGGTTTGGTTGACGTCAATCCTTTAGAATTGACTAGATTGCCCTTAGTAGTTTCCGGTTTAAATTCTGGTTTAAAGAAGAGGTAAATTAGGGCTGGTTTGAGTCCAGTAATATTTTCAATCTGGCGCAGGTGGGCTTGGGCTTCTTCCAGGGTGACTATGGGAGTGTTGCTAATGCCTAGATGTTTTTCAAAGGCATAGGTAAAGCCTCCCTCAAGTTGTTTAACATCAGCTTCAGCTTCTAGGGTAGATTTAGAGGATTTACTGGTAACTTGCTGTGGGACTGATTGTGCCAGTGATTGACTAATATTAGTACTATTAGTATTAGTAATCTCTGCTATAGTCTGTGGTGCTGGTTGATTGTAATAAATGTTGATTAAATTCGATTTAGGGGGAAAATTAACAAACTCAAGGTTTTTAAGATTATAATTAGGTTCTAATTTAGTATTTTTATGGTTTATTTGAGTGTATTCTGTTTTGGGAGCAATTGCCTGAGGCTTTGGTTGAGTAAGAATTGGTAATAATTCAAGGGAATACTGATATAGTTGAGGGCGACTGGGGAATATATTAGCCGGATTTGAATAGGGATTGGTAGCCATTGCTTGACCTTGGCTAGTCGAATTTGAAATCACATCTTCAGCCATTGCTTGACCTTGGCTAGTCGAATTTGAAATCACATCTTCAGCCATTGCTTGACCTGCGCTAGTCGAAGAATTACCGAGCAAATTGGTAGCCATTGCTTGACCTGCGCTAGTCGAAGAATTCCCCAACAAATTGGTAGCCATTGCTTGACCTGCGCTAGTCGCATTTGAAGATGGCTCCCCAGTATTAATTTCTATATCACCTGAATCTGAGCTCGTTGAAGTCAAAAAGGATTCTGGTGGAAGAATGGTAGAATCACCTGTAGAAATAGCTCCCTCTGTACCATTAGTAATACTATTTCCCACCTCAAAGGGGGTTTGCCCGTTTCCCCCATGACTGATGGTGATTTTTCCTCCACCATCTCCCCCAACTGTAGCAATGCTGACTGCTGTTTCTTTGCCCTCGATTAAGGTGTCAAACGTCCCAGTGGCTCTAAAAAAACCTTCTGTGGTAATTTCCACATTGCCGCCTTTCCCATCAATACCACCTTGGGCATTGATCCAGCTAACCTGAATATTATCGCCATCGAGGGTAACATCCCCTCCCTTGCCAACTGTTGTTGATGAGTTAAGCTCTTCTGTGCTCAGAGCCTCAGACGCTGTGATTGTAATCGCTCCCCCATTTGTCTTGATATCACCTAGAGTGACATTAACGCCATTAATGGTGATATCTCCAGAAAAGTTCAGAGACACGTTAGGGGCGGTAATATCATTACTAGTATTCAGAACAATGTTGCCCAAAACTTGTTCTAGGGCATTCGCGCCAAGGGTAAAGCCAGATGTCCCCCCATCCCCCGACAAAATTTCCATCACATCAAAACCAAGGGGATTATCTGCTAGCTGCTGACCAGCAATCCCTGTCCCAGGTACAATACTAATGTTATTGTGGTCGAATGTAATCGTGCCGTTTTCACCAAGAGGGGCGGTGACATCAACTTTTGTGCCATCAAAGATTAAAGTCTGTTGGCTAGATATCTCAACTGTCCCAGCATCTGGGGACAATGGGGACAATGAAGTTTGCTCTCCAGCGCCACGGGCAGTAATCTCGCCATAGAATGCTGTGGTTTCCTCTGACCAGACAGTAACTCGACCTCCGTCTCTATCTGCCGCTTCTCCATCAGCCTTAATCAAGGAATCACCGCTGACAAAGGTGCGATTGGCATTTAAATTTACATTGTCTGGATTGTCTTGGGGGTGCTTCCCAATCCACACCTGGCCACCATTACCGCCGGAAGAGTCAATGGTGGCATTAATTACAGCAATGCGATCGCCTAATACTGTTACACTGCGTCGCCTAAGTTCTGGGCTGGAAACATCTAGGGTCCCCGAGACAATGGTTGTTCCTGTCTCAGTGGGAACTGTGGTGCCAGAATCTGTCAGCTGCACGGTTCCATTGGAATTGGCACTGAGTCCCGTCTCAATGCCTTGGGCTTGTCCTGTCAGTAGCTCTGGTATATCTAGTGCGGTAATTAATGGTTGCCCATTTGGTGTACGAGGGGGGTCAATCTCTAGATTCAACAAATTTCCAGATTGAGAAATCTTAACCAGACTTTCCCCTGGTACAGCAGCGATAGTAATATTGCCTCCCGGTGCCTTCACTTGCCCAGTGTTAATCACACTACCCCCGATCAAGGCGATAGTGCTATTGTCTGGCACTTCCAGCTCACCAGCGTTAATGATACTTCTTTGTTGGGCTAAATCAAAGGCAAAGCTAGTGGGGTCACCAATTAAGTTCTGGTAATTATTATTGTCACCAAAGGCATCAAACCAATTCCCGTCCTCAAAGCCAATCCCAGTCGCTGTGGTTGCTGTAAAGGAAGCAGGGACATTTATTCGAGCACCAGCCCCAAAAATAATTCCTGCTGGGTTCATTAAGTATAAGTTAGGGCTGCCACCGCTTGTGATTTTAATTAGACCATTAATAATTGAGGGATCACCGCCTACGACTCGTCCCAAAATATTCCTAACCTGGGGATTATTAGAGATAAAATTGGCAATCTGACCGGAATCGAGTCCAAATTCCTCAAAACTGTGGAACAGATTCGGTTTATCGCCACTAGAGAGGCTACCACCAGTAATATCGAAGCTTTGACCATTAGGAGTTACAATTGTCCCTGCACTGTCTTCTGCTGAGGTGATTTGTGCTATTGCTGGTAGCCCAGTTGGGGAGAGCAACATGGCTACCCCCCAGGGCATGACTTGAGCTAGAGATTTGCGGTTGAGGAATGAAGGAGAGATTGTTCGGTTAGAGCCTTGAGGAGGGAAAATCTTGCCCTCTAGGCGGCTCCACCGTCCTTGGTACTTAGAATAATTGCTGCGCTTGGGTTTTAATACCGGTTTCCCCATAATCTTCATAGCAACCCCCCCTAAGGTTCTCTGTCTAGTAGTCATGCAGTCTAGTAGTCATGCACCTAATTTGAAACAGCTGTAGCACCAATCCACTAAGGGAAGGCCATGGTAATTTTACTAATTTAAAACTAAATTAGCCATATTAAATTAGCGGTAGTGGTACACAAGTAGTGATTTTAGCTCCTGTTACTTTGACCAGACTGTAGCCAAATCACTACTTGTTGATCACTACCAAATTAGCCATCCTTAGTGATCACTGTTCACAGTAACAGAATAGGTGTAACTTATGGAATGTTCTGTCTAGCTGGCAACAACTAAATGGTTGTCTTGTGGTACATGTTGAGGTACTTCTGCCGGTAATCCTACCAGATCTTGGTACATATTGATATATTCCCTGGCTGACTTCTCCCAACTAAAGTCTTGGCTCATAGCTCGTTGCTGCAAACTCCGCCATTCTTTCTGGTAGCGGAAACCTTCCCAAGCCCGAACCATACAAGTATAAAAATCTAACGGTTCATAGCGGTCAAAGCAGTAACCGGTGCCAGTTTGCTTGATCGGATCATGGTGGGAAACGGTATCCACCAAACCCCCAGTACGTCGTACTATGGGGATACAGCCGTAACGCATAGCCAGCATTTGGCTAATCCCACAGGGTTCAAAGCGGGAAGGCATTAAGAATAGATCACTACCAGCATAGATGCGTCGAGCTAGAGGATCGTTATAGAGGATTTGAGCAGACATTCGTCCTGGATAGCGGGATGCGATTTCCCACAGTTGGGTTTCATAGTAGCGCTCTCCCGTACCTAGGACTAAAAATTGACAATCGGTGTAAGCTAGGAAACCCTGTAAAACTTGCACGAGCAGGTCAATCCCTTTCTGTTCCACTAAGCGGGAAACCATACTGATCACACAGGTATCCGGGTTGATGGCTAAGCCGACTTCTTTCTGGAGGGCTACTTTGTTTTTGCTGCGGATGTCGAGAGTATCTGCGGTGAAGTTGTGAGGAATGTAGTTATCGGTTTCGGGATTGTAACTTTCTGTATCAATACCATTGACAATTCCAACAGTTTTACCACTGATAAATGACAGCAAACCTTCTAAGGATTCACCGTATTCAGCCGTTTGGATTTGTTGAGCGTAGGTGGGAGAAACAGTATTTACCCGGTTAGCATACTGTACAGCTGCTGCCATAGTATTATGACCTTGCATATACCAGGGACACCAAGTAATTTCTTCTAAGCGCCAGCGCTGGGGGCCTTGATAAGCCAGGTTGTGAATTGTGAAAACTGTGCTGATATCTGATGATTGGTGCATCCAAACCGGAATCATGCCCGTGTGCCAATCATGGCAGTGAATAACATCAGGCTTCCAGTAGTTCCAAGCAAACTCAGCTGCACCATTGGCAAATAGGGTGAATCGCCAGTCTTCATCATCTCCAGAATAGATTTGGCGACCAGCAAAGGCAGCATGACCAAATAAATATAAGGGGACATCAGTCTTGGGTAGTAGGGTTTCAAACACATTGAAGTGTTGAAACATAGCATCACCGGACCACACTGGTTCCTCTGGAATCTCCATTTTATCGGGCAAAAAGCCGTAGTAAGGCATGAAAATTCGGACATCGGGTCCCAATTGCCTCAAGGTTTTGGGTAATGATCCCACTACATCCCCCATACCGCCAATTTTCGCGATGGGAGCTGCTTCCGCCGCAACGAATAGAATCTTCATCTGTTAGTTGTCAATTATTTGTTGTTAGTGCCTAGGAAATAGCTGCAAGCTTGAAGGATGAAGTGCATTTGATCAAGCCTGAAACATGGAGCAGAACTTTTCAGGAATTGACCTTTAACTCCTCTGTTGACTTGATCGAAGAACCTTCAGCTTTCCGGCTATCCTAGCTTACTCTAGCCTTCTGAAAAATTCTACGGTAAAAGAAAAAGGCTATGGCTTAAAAAACCTTTTCCTTAGCCTTTTCCTACACTAAAAGCGGCTTTGCGAAAATTATAAAATCTATAGCGTTTCGGACAGGAATTGGATTGAATTTTCAGCTATATTCCTATTCCCGCTCGATTTGAGCCAAAATTTCATCCAAAATCTCTTGTGCTCCCTGTTGTTTGAGCTGTTCGGCAAGTTCGAGTCCCAGATTTTCTGCTTGACTCTGCTCCCCTTGAATGGTATCTTTGACAAGTCTTTGCCCATCCACACTAGCCACTATAGCTGTTAGGGTTAGGGTATTGCCTTCCAACTGAGTGTCTACACCGATGGGAACTTGACAGCCACCTTCGAGCGCTCTTAATAATGACCGTTCCGCGTAACAGCGTTGAGCAGTGGGGGGATGTGCGATCGCATTGAGTAGTTCTAAGACTTCTTGATCATCCTCACGGCATTCAATTCCCAAAGCCCCTTGTCCCACAGCATGGAGTGAGATCTCTGGTGGTAAAATTTGGTGAATGCGATCGCTCATGTCCAGTCGTTGTAGCCCAGCTACTGCTAAAATTAGTGCATCGTAGTCACCAGCATCCAGTTTGGCCAGTCTGGTGTTTAGGTTCCCTCTAACATCTTTAAAACTCAGATGGGGAAAATGGTAGCGCAGCTGAGCCAGCCGTCTGAGGGAGGAGGTTCCAATTATCGAGCCTTCTGGCAACGTTTCTATCTGTTTATCTTGGTGCTTTTGGTGCATTACTAAAGCATCTGCGGGGTTCTCCCGTTCTGTGACGCACCCTAACACCAACCCTTCTGGCAATTTGGTGGGCAAGTCTTTGAGGGAATGCACCGCAAAATCGATCTCATCCCTAAGCATTCCCAATTCCAGTTCCTTAGTGAATAACCCTTTATCCCCAATCTTAGATAAAGCCACATCCAGGATTTTATCTCCGTGGGTACTCATGGTCTGGACTTCAAACTCTCGGTCTGGAAAATGTTTTTTCAGTTGCTCTTGTACCCAGTAAGTCTGAATCAGAGCAAGTTGGCTTTTCCGAGAACCGATGCGAATTGTCCGGGCAGGACTGGTAACGGTAGAGGTCATAGGGCTGTCAATTTCTACAAGGCAGATCAATTTACTTGTTCTAGACTACCGCAGAAGGTGACGTTTCCCTTTCCGTTTCTGTCATTAGCTAGTTGTCATTTGTCATTTGTCAAAAACTAAGGTGTAGTATATAGCATTTCTGTAAGCTATCAGCTATCAGCGTGTCGCGTATCAGCTATCAGCTTTGGAATAAAACAAGTAAGCATTGGAATAATGCTGAGTTATAGCAGAAGTCAGAAGTCAGAAGTCAGAAGTCAGAAGTCAAACTCTTGCGCTTACTTAGGTTTGAGACTTTTGTCATGTCCGCGCCTGCCCTGGCGACTGCTATACCTCAAGCGCGTCGTTCGCACAGCGTGGCCAAACGCGCCCCGCGTGGCCAAAGCCTGTGCCACAAAGCACCTCAAGTAGCGTGAGCCTTTAGCTCACGGCTGACCGCTGACCTCTGTTGGCTGAATGCTTATCTCATAACTCTATATCTCATCTACTTGAGTGGTGGGATGAGTTCACTTTTATCAGCAACGCCAAACAAAATTTTTTCAGTGATAGTATCCAAAGAGACATCAGATATTTGTAAAGAATTGTATAGTCGTTATATTGAAATATAAGTTCACAGGAAATTTTAAGTTATTTATATTATTGTTGTACTAATTGGTTGAGGTGCAGTGTAATTGACTTAATCGGGAAGAGGTAAATGGTGGGAGGGAATAAAAGATGGAAATTAAAACTAAAATTTCGAAATTTTTCCTAAATTTTGCCACTTTTCTATTGATTCTCTAAATTTGACTTCTATAACCACAACTGCCCCAGAAACTAAGTCATCTTCGATGGGTTGTGTAGGTAGTTAATAGGTTGACCCGAAAATATTTCCTTGACACCCACAAAAATTCCTCCCCTAACACGGTTTTATCCTGACTTAATCAGGGTGCTCGCTACATTCGCGCTTGATTTAACATTGATTATTTAATAGTAGGTCACGTCGCCTGCGGTTGCTAGATAAACCCAGAGTGAGAGGCTGATGGGTGATTAAAAGTTAAAGATTTGCAAATAAATATTGCAGGAATTTAAGCAATGCCAAGTTTCAAGACTGATAACCCCTGTATACGAGTTGGTATATTGCATTCCTTAAGAGGTACTATGGCAATTAGCGAAGCCCCCCTGGTGGAAGCTGAGCTGATGGCGATCGCAGAAATTAACCAAACCGGAGGAGTTCTTGGTCAACCTATCGAAGCGATCGTTGAGGATGGCGCATCGAACTCAGCGGAATTTGAGAGCAAGGCCAGAAAACTGATTCAACAGGATCAGGTAGCCACAGTCTTTGGCTGCTGGACGTCTGCTTCTCGTAAGGCAGTTTTGCCTGTATTCGAGGTGTTAAATTCTCTGCTATGGTACCCCCTACAATATGAGGGTCTGGAATGTTCCCCCAATATTTTTTATACCGGGTCTTGTCCAAATCAACAAATTGAGCCAGCGGTGAACTGGCTGGTGAAAAATTACGGTAAGCGATTTTATCTGATCGGTAGCGACTATATTTTCCCCCTGACTGCCAACAAGATTATTAAAGCGCAACTGAAACAACTGGGGGGGACAGTGGTTGGGGAAGATTACATGGCTCTAGGCACTCAAGATATGGGTGAGGTGATCACCAAAATTAAACAGGTTCAACCAGATGTGGTCTTCAACACCCTCAATGGTGACAGTAATGTAGCCTTCTATCGCCAGTACAAATCCTCTGGAATTAGAGCTGATGAGATTCCGATTATGGCAGTGAGTGTGGCTGAGGCGGAACTCCAAAGGATAGGGGATACAGCGGCGGGACATTATGCCAGCTGGAGCTATTTCCAGAGTCTGAACACTCCTAATAATCAACGGTTTGTCCAGAATTTTCAGCGTCGTTACGGAGCTAACCGAGTGACTAGTGACCCCATTGAAGCCGCCTATGCCCAGGTTTACCTTTGGAAACAAGCCGTGGAATCCGCTCAATCATTTGAAGTAGACCGGGTACGGGTGGCAGCTTATGGTCAGAAATTTGATGCTCCGGGAGGATTAGTCCAAATCGAACCCAATCACCATATTGCCAAAAAATGCCGGATTGGGCGGATTTTGCCTACTGGACAATTTGAAATTGTGTTTACCAGTGAACGTCCGATTAAACCCCTACCCTGGTTAGGGGTTGAAACCTATAACTGTGCCTGTGATACACAAACTCACCAATACAATGGGTCGGCTAGGGCCACACCATTGATCGAACCCTATAGCACAAATGTGGTGATTGAATTATTGGCTGAGGTGGCTCAATGGATTGAAAAAGCTAGGTCTTTCGAGACCAATGCACAAGTATTAGAAATGGCAACGGCACAGTTGAAACATGAAATAGTTGAGCGGCAACGAATTGAAGCAAAACTCCAGAAAGCGTTCGATGAGCTAGAGCTAAAGGTTGAACAACGCACAGCTGACTTAAAAGCATCTAATGCTCAGCTAATTACGGAGGTGCGAGAGCGTCAGCAAGCTCAAGAAGAACTCAGGGCAGCTAAAGATCAGTTAAAGGCCGTGTTGGAAGCGGTACCGGGGATTGTCTCTTGGATTAGTTCGGATTTGCGCTACTTGGGTGTGAATCGCCATTTAGCCAAAACATTTAACTTGCCCTCAGAGGGGTTTGTGGGTCAAGACATTGGGTTTCTTCAGGCTAGCTCAGAGTTTAATGACTTTGTCAAGGAGTTTTTTGCCACTCCAGAACAAGATGCTTGCCGAGAAGTCTCGGCTATCGTCAATGACGAAAAGCGAAACTATGTAATTGTTGCCCAGAAGTACCATCAAGGCTCAGCTGCTTTCACCGTTGGGATTGATATTACCGAACGTCAGCAGGCCCTTGAGGACCTGCGCAAGACCAAAGATCAGTTACAGGCAGTTTTAGGCGCAGTACCAGGGATTGTTTCTTGGATTAGCTCGGATTTGCAATACCTAGGTGTGAATCGCCATTTAGCCAAAACCTTTAACTTGCCCTCAGAGGGGTTTGTGGGTCAAGACATTGGTTTTCTTCAGGCTAGCTCAGAGTTTAATGACTTTGTCAAGGAGTTTTTTGCCACTCCAGAACAAGATGCTTGCCGAGAAGTCTCGGCTATCGTCAATGACGAAAAGCGAAACTATGTAATTGTTGCCCAGAAGTACCATCAAGGCTCAGCTGCTTTCAC
>NZ_JAAHHU010000028.1:75773-89213 GCF_010672095.1 Moorena sp. SIO3I6
TTGTCAAGGAGTTTTTTGCCACTCCAGAACAAGATGCTTGCCGAGAAGTCTCGGCTATCGTCAATGACGAAAAGCGAAACTATGTAATTGTTGCCCAGAAGTACCATCAAGGCTCAGCTGCTTTCACTATTGGGATTGATATTAGCGAGCGTCGGCAAGCTGAAGCAAAATATCGCAATATCTTTGAAAATGCTGTAGAAGGCATCTTCCAAACCACCCCGTCAGGAGGTTACCTTAGTGCCAACCCAGCTTTAGCTCGCATCTATGGTTATGAGTCCCCAGAAGTATTAATTAATAGTGTCTCTAATATTGAGCAGCAACTTTATGTTGATCCGAACCGTCGCTCCCAATTCATCCAGTTATTAGAAGAAAATGGTGTAATTGTAGATTTCGAGTCCCAAGTCTATCGCCAGGATGGCAGTTTGACTTGGATTTGCGAAAATGCCCGTGCCATTAAAGATGAAGATGGCAATCTGCTGTATTACGAAGGTACTGTAGAAGACATCTCTGAGCGTAAGCAAGCTCAGGAAGCCTTGCAAAAAGCCAATGAAGTGTTAGAAACCCGAGTGGAGGAACGAACAGCAGCACTACGGGACGCCAATCATCAACTACGGATTGAGATTGTAGAGCGCAAGCACATCGAAGCAGCACTACGTAAATCCGAAGCTGAGTTGCGGGTGCTGTTTGGGGCGATGACAGATGTGATTACTGTTTTTGATGCTCAAGGACGATACATGAAAGTAGTCTCCACCAATTCTGAGGTTTTATATAGTCCAACGACCGAACTACTTGGTAAGAGTGTCTACGAGGTTTTTCCCCCCAAGCAAGCTGAACTTTTTGTCACCCATATCCGGCAAGTCTTAGATACTAAACAAACCCTGAATATAGAATACAGTTTACCTATAGTACATTATCAAGTAGGAAGTATTAAGGATGAAATTAGTTCTAACTCAGACTTGAATGGCCACAAACTTTCGGACTTCGATTCCAAGAATATAGGGCATCACACTAACAAATATTATCACAATTCATCCGATTATGAAAAATTTTCGGAATTCAATGGCCAAAAGCTAGTGGGGCAAACTGAAAAACCCTTTCATACTTCACACTTTAGAGGTGATAATTCCCAGGTGTGGTTTGCTGCGAGTGTCTCACCCCTGCCAAACAATTGTGTGATTTGGGTCGCCCGTAATATTACCGAGCGCAAACGGGTTCTAGATGCACTCCAGGAAGCTGAAGAGAAGTATCGTAGCATCTTTGAAAATGTGGCTGAGGGGATTTTTCAGATTACATCGAATGGGCAGTACCTGAGTGTCAATCCAGCTTTAGCTCGGATGTATGGCTACTCTTGCCCAGAAGAAATAGTTACTAAAGTGACCGATATTAAACAGCAACTTTATGTCAACCCCAACAGCTATGCTGAGTTTATTGCTGCGGTTGAGGAGCATGGTGCTATCTCGGATTTTGAAGCTAGGGTTTATCGACAAGATGGCCAAATCATCTGGACATCCCAGAATGCTCGTGTTGTGCGTGATGCTGAAGGGAAACTACTGTACTACGAAGGCACTGTAGCCGACATTACCAAGGGCAAACAGGCAGAAGCAGCGCTGAGAGCTGAACAAGAAAAGTCGGAACACTTGTTGTTGAATATTTTACCTCACTCCATCGCCCAACGATTAAAACAAGAGCCAAAAGCTATTGCGAATCGCTTTGAGGAAGTAACAATTCTGTTTGCTGATATTGTGGAGTTTACCAAGCTTTCTGCTCGCATCTCTCCCACAGAATTGGTTAATCTACTTAATCAAATTTTCTCAAGCTTTGACCAACTAGCGCAGCACCATGGATTAGAGAAAATTAAGACCATTGGAGATGCCTACATGGTTGTTGGTGGTCTACCAAACCCTAGGGATGACCATCCAGAAGCGATCGCAAACATGGCATTGGATCTGCAACAGGAAATTACTCGTTTCCAGCGGGATGATGGAGAACCATTCCGCCTGCGCATCGGGATTAACACTGGTCCTGTGGTAGCTGGGGTGATCGGTATCCAGAAGTTTATTTATGATTTGTGGGGGGATGCGGTTAATGTGGCATCTCGGATGGACTCTCAAGGGGAACCTGGGAGAATTCAAGTTACTGCTGCCACTTACGAGCGTTTAAGAGACAAGTATTTGTTTGAAGAGCGAGGAATTATTAATGTGAAGGGCAAAGGAGAGATGATCACCTATTGGCTGACTGGGCGAAAGTAAGTGATTGTGGAAGGTTGTTCGCTCTTGGCGTCCGAAGTAGGGTGGGTTGAGGGTTGTTCGCGTAGCGTGGCCAAAGGCCAAGGTTGTTCGCGTAGGGTGGCCAAAGGCCAAGGTTGAGGGTTGACCCCCTGCCGATCTTTGGGAGGATCAAAGCTTTAGTGTTAACTAGCAATTACCTGATTCATCTTCCATCGGCCTCTGCTCTATATATTTTTTTTTACTTTTTTGTAAAAACGTTTCACCAACATGCTAGCATTTTAAGCTTTGCTTGTCAGTAAATACACTTTGACACATCGTGCCGGTTTTTTGTGAAAGAGTTTGTCCAAAATTCATCCCACACTCAACACTTCGTTTTGAGATGTGGGATGAATTTTGGCGGAAGCTAAGAAAGGGATAAGCTGTCTGTCACTATCCAGAATTCCACTAGGAATGCTGTATTATATAGTGTAATAGCAGGTGAAGCAACTGTTTAATTTTACTCACGAATGAAGAAATCAGTGTTGTGGTCAATTGCCCTATTTTCAATTGCCCTATCTGTACCTTTAGTCTTAGCGAAATCCCTGTCACCTGGCTCTGAGTTAGAAACATCTTCCTCAACGTCTTCTGCTCCAAATTCCCCAGATCAAGTTTCCCCTGAGTCGGATGGGCTGTCTAACCAAGAGGATACTCCCACATCCGAAATAACATCTACCGCCACAACTCCAACACCATCCCCATCTCCTACCCCCAAGGATGAGAATTCCACTGTCTCTAAGTCACCACCTTCAGCAACCCTAGCCCAAACTAAAGCTACCCAAGCATCAACCTCTAGCAAGCAAGACACTAAACAATCTACTGCTACTACCAAGGATAAATCCCAGGATAAATCGGATAAATCAGCCAAGACTGAGTCTTATAATCATAACAACCAGCCGCCCAGCCAGTCTGAAGGAGCTACCAAAAATCAGCAACCAGCACCAAAGCCATTGAATGATGCTCCGATCTTAGAAATGCGAGTTGCTGTAGCCAATGGTGTTAAGTCTCTGGTAGTGGCTACTTCAACACCGGGTGAGTTGCTGGATGCTAGGGGTCAGCCCCTGGGTAAACTAACCGCCAATCAGGGAAGTAATGTTAAACCATTAGGGGACTATATTCAAATTGGTAACTATAAGACCCCCGCAGGGCTTTGGGTGAAGCCAACTAACGGAGGGTATGTATTAGTAGGAAATCGGTGGTATCGAGGGGATTTGCTATTGATTTCTAAGGGAGATAGCATCTTGGCAGTAAACTACGTTGACCTTGAGCTTTACCTGACTTCGGTGGTGGGAGCGGAAGTGTATCCTAGTTGGCCAATGGCAGCTCTGAAAGCACAAGCCATTGCTGCTCGCTCCTATGCTTTGGTTCATGCGATTCGACCCGCTAGTAAGTTCTATGATTTGGGAAACACTCAGCGTTGGCAAGTTTACAAAGGAATCAAATATGAGTGGAACACCACGGCTCAGGCAGTTCAAGAAACTCGCGGCATTTTTCTAAGTTACAAAGGTGGGGTGGTAGAATCCTTGTACGCGGCTTCTGACCATATTGTCAAAAATGTATTTGGTGGTCAGGGTATGAGTCAAACCGGAGCTCGTGACTTGGCTAAGCAGGGTTACACCTATCAAGAAATTTTAGGCAACTATTATCCAGGCACTAGTTTGGCTTGGATTGATACTGTTGAAGCGGATTACGATTAGAGTTCTGTGCCAATTGAGCAACCCTATTCTGGAAATATGTGGATAGAATAGATATTTTGTTGTTTTCCACAGGGTAAAATTATCATGAGCCGTGCTGAAAAAGTTATTCTAGCATATTCCGGTGGCGTAGATACGTCGGTTTGTATCCCTTATCTCAAAGAAGAATGGGGAGTAAAGGAGGTGATCACCCTAGCGGCAAATTTAGGTCAGGGAGATGAACTAGAACCAATCAGACAAAAAGCCTTGGACGCTGGGGCAACAGAATCCTTGGTTGCTGATGCGACCTACACCTTTGTCAAGGACTATGCTTTTCCAGCCATTCAGGCTAATGCTCTTTATGAAAGTAGCTATCCCCTCTCTACTGCTCTGGCTCGTCCGCTGATTGCTAAATTATTGGTGGAGACTGCTGAAAAATATGGTGCAGATGCGGTAGCTCATGGTTGTACCGGTAAGGGCAATGACCAAGTGCGTTTTGATGTGTCGATTATCGCCCTTAACCCCAACTTGAAAATATTGGCACCAGCTAGGGAGTGGGGTTTCTCTCGTGAAGATGCGATCGCATATGGTGAGCGCTTTGGTATTCCCTCACCAGTGAAAAAGTCTTCCCCCTACAGCATTGATCGTAACCTGCTAGGGCGCAGTATTGCAGCGGGGGTGCTTGAAGATCCAATGGTAGAACCACCAGAGGAAGTTTATGCCATGACAAAAGCGATCGCAAATACACCAGACGAGCCAGAGTATATTGAAATCGGCTTTGAGGGGGGTGTTCCCACTATACTTAACGGTAATCTCCTTGATCCGGTTACTTTGATTAGTCAACTGAACGAGTTAGCTGGCAATCACGGTGTGGGACGAATTGACATGATTGAGAACCGGGTAGTTGGTATCAAAAGCCGAGAAATTTACGAAACACCAGCCCTATCGGTGTTGCTCCAAGCTCATCGTGACTTGGAAAGTCTGACCTTGACCGCTGATGTTACCCAGTACAAGCGAGGAATTGAAGACACCTACAGTCAAATGGTATACAAAGGCTTGTGGTATAGTCCTCTTAAGGAGGCTTTGGATGCTTTCATTCAAAAAACCCAGGAGCGGGTATCCGGTACAGTCAAGGTTAAACTTTTCAAGGGTAATGCCATAATTGTAGGACGTCAGTCAGAGAATTCTCTCTACACTCCGGAACTAGCTACCTACACCTCAGAAGACCAGTTTGACCACAAGGCTGCTGAGGGTTTCATCTACTTGTGGGGATTACCAACTCGGGTGTGGTCAGCAAAAACCAGGAGTTAGGACTTTTGCGTTACGGTAATTGGGTTAAGGTAATCCTTAACTACCAATTACCGATTACCGTTTGCCAATTTAAACTAATCCCCCATCTCCAATTTCTGCCTACGAGACTCAAACCATTTAGGAACAACAATCGAGCCAATCACCAAGATCAGAGCAACAATCGCAAATTTAGATACCGAAGAGATTAATAGTTCCAGAGGTATCAAGCGTCCGCAAAAGTAGGATAAACTCACCATCACTGATGCCCAGATCGTAGCACCAGCTAAATTGAATAATAGAAATTTCGGGTAAGGCATTTGAACTATCCCTGCCATTGGACCAGCAAAGATCCGCAGTATTGCCACAAATCGACCAAAAAAAACGGCCTTAGCAGCGTTCTTACGAAATTCGGTTTTAGCCTCTGTCAGTTGTGCTTCTGTGATCCGGACTAAACCCCCAATTCGCAGTAGTAAGGGCCAACCACCGATTTTCCCAATCCAGTAACCACAGTTATCTCCTAAGACAGCACCAGCGATCGCAGAGCATAGGACTACCCAATAATTGAGTTCGCCGCTACCTGCACCGAAGCCACCTACCAGGGTAATGGTTTCTCCCGGTATGGGAACCCCAGCGTTTTCCAGGGCAATCCCAAAAAAAACTGCCCAGTAGCCATAGTCCTTAGCTATGTCCTGGACTGTTTCCAACGATAAAAGCTCAAAAGACATCCAGCGTTACAAAAATTAATACTTTTTAATATTTTGGCTCGATCGTGTCTTTTGTGTCAATTAAAGCAGTATTTTTCAAAATACTGGACAAACACAACCAGAACCAATTCGAGCTTTTATCAAAAGCTTGCTTGGTTAAATTAAAACTTGACTGGCGATGAATCCCATGCTGATCTTAGGTACAGAGTGGAGCTTATCGCCAGAATACCTAAAATTCACAATCCCATCAGGTGGGTACCAGTTCACCAGGACGAAGCTTTGCCCACTTCCCAGTTTCCTGCTTAAAGCTATTACACCCGACAACGTCCCATTCCATTTCGATTATATCTTCAGTAGAACGGATATTGACATTGATGGTGGGCTCAACCGCTTCAAAGTTGGGAGATTCCGTCAGGTGATGTACCTGATGCTGGGTTTCCACAGCATGGTATGTAGTACACCGGTCTACGTAGTGGCAGTTAATGCAAATACACATTGCTTAAACTCCATTTCCTTTATTTTAGCATAGCTCAATTCAGAAATTTATTGGCTAGCTTATAATATCAAATACTTAAGTATTGGCTACTCTGTTTGCTACTTTTATAAAGTTATATGTTCGAGTTTACCACAATTGATATATAGTATTATTTCTGAGATTTCAGAAAATGACTAATGACTAATTACCAAACTGCTATATCACCCCAAAATTGGCCGTTTAACTGGGAGTTACTCCCTTCTGACGCTTGCTTGGTGGGTGGTGCGGTTAGGGATGCTGTGATCAACCGACAGTCGGTAACCCAAGACTTAGACTTTGTTTTACCCACTAAAGCAGTACGGACAGCAAGCAAGCTAGCAAGACGTTATAAGGCAGGATTTGTGGTTTTGGATGCCCAGCGTCAAATAGCTAGGGTAGTGTTTGGCAACGCAACAGTTGACTTTGCTCAACAGGACGGGGATAGCTTAGAGGCTGACTTACATAGGCGGGATTATACGATTAATGCGATCGCATTTAATCCCCACACCAAGGAATTCATTGATCCATTACAGGGTATCTTGGATTGCCGTAAAGGGATAATCCGGATGGTGTCACCAGAAAACTTACAAAATGACCCATTACGATTACTGCGGGCTTATCGACAAGCTGCTCAGTTGGGTTTTCAGATTGACCCAGCCACCCAGTCAGTGATTAGAAAGGTAGCACCGTTATTGAGCCAAATCGCAGCAGAACGAGTACGGACAGAATTGGGCTATCTCCTCAAGTCTCCTCAGGGTGTACCTTGGCTAAAAGCGGCCTGGGAGGATAATGTATTACGACCATGGCTGCCTGATGCCACCGCTGAATCTTTCGAGTACATGACAGCAATTAACCCATCCGCGATGGTACTGGCAGAAACCTGGCCTAAGCTTGGGGTGGAATTGAACTTAAAGGTGACTAAGCATTCTTTATCGTTGCTAAATTTGGCTAAGCTAGCAAATTTATTATCATCAATACCAGCAGTTGCTGAACAACAGCTGTTAGCTCTAAAGTACTCTCGTGTTCAGACTCGAATAGTAGTCAGGGCAATCCAACATTTGCCCCAATTGCTGTCTTATACTACTGCCAAGGATATCCCATTACGGGACCAGTATTTCTTCTTTCTTAACGTTGGAGCTGTCTTTCCTGTGGTAGCGCTTTTGGCAGTTGCCAGGGGCATGGCTGTGGATACTATAGCACCCTTGATTGAGCACTATTTGAATCCCAATGACCAGGTTGCCCATCCCACACCACTGGTTACTGGTAAAGATTTAATCAAGTCTCTTAAGTTATCCCCTAGTTCTAAAATTGGTGAGTTACTGACTGAGATTCAAATTGCACGGATTGAGGGCAATATCGATAGTATTAAAGGTGCTCTGGAATTTGCCGCCAAGCTGGACTCAATCAACTGTGGCTCTGAAGACAAAAACAAATAACACATGATATTAAATCCGATTAACTTATTATCATAAGCTATCAGCTATCAGCTATCAGCTATCAGCTATCAGCTATCAGTTATCAGCTATCAGTTATCAGCTTATGGGCTATGGACAGGCTACTTGAGGTGCTTATGGGCATAGGGTAAGCAAAGGGAAGAGCTTTTGAATAAAACAGGTAAGCATTAGTTTAATCTGAGTTATGGAAAGCTGTTCGCGTAGGGTGAGCTTTTAGCTCACGGCTGACGGCTGACGGCTGACCGCTGACCGCTGAATGCTTACATCAGCAGTCATTTTGACCGCCGATTGATAATTCGATCCACAATAAAAGCAGCGATCGCACCAACTCCAACACCAATCAAAATATGAAATAGCACAAACCAGAAAGTATAAGTCAAGCAAGGGTAGAGTCCAGCTTCAGGGCAATCTAAGGATCCCTTCCGGTCTAGTTTGGTCAGGATCGCTTCTAGAGGTTGTTTAGCGTCGCTTTGGGAAGAAATACCACTGACCGCTAGGCCAGTACCGACAAAGGTGATCCAAAATTGTTGTCTTTTCTCCTGTTTCTCAGCTTGTTTGTCTCGGGCTCGATCAGCCTCCTCCTTATCTCTGAGGGCTTGTTCCAAAGCGCGATCGCGTTCTGCTTGTTCAATTTCCACAATACCTCTGATTGAGGAAATCGCTTTGTATAATAGGCCAGAACTATGTCCAAAATAGCTTAAGTTTATTTTAATTTGCTCTTGATAAGTATGGCTTATTTTATCAGAAAATACTGACAAAATCCTTAAATCATCCTTTGGTAATTTTTCTTGAAGTTGTTGAAGCTTTTCGGAATAATTGTGAGCATTAATCTTCATTGTCAAGCTATAGCTTTCTAACTGTCCCAGCCAGTCTGAATAGTTCAAGTCTAGCTTCGGCAGTATTCTCAGCTTATGCTTAAAGTCCAACAGTTCAGCTTCAGATAATGATCTCTGATTATCTTGACTTTGAGTCGTGGCACAGGCTTCCAGCCTGTGATCTGTCGTTTTATCTTGACTTTGAGTCGTGGCACAGGCTTCTAGCCTGTGATCTGTCGTTTTATCTTGACTTTGAGTCGTGGCACAGGCTTCCAGCCTGTGATCTGTCGTTTTATCTTGACTTTGAGTCGTGGCATAGGCTTCCAGCCTGTGACCTGTCGTTTCATTGATTATTTTTTTGATATCTTGATATTGTTGTTTAACATCACTATACACCTCCCGGCTGATTTGATAAGCTTTAATAACTTTTTGGCGATAAAAAAATAAATCAATAAAGTTTTGATAAAACAAGCAAAAATTTTCGTCAGCTCGGGCACTATAGTTGCCATTCACCTCTTCTCCTAAAAATAGCCAAACAAAAATTTGGCCATAGTCTTGAGATTGATCGGGAATGCCATATTCAAAAATTGGACTATCAAATAATTGACCTTCTTGATAAAGCGCTGGACAGTTATCCTTATCCTTTTCCCCCAGAAAATTCTGCACACACTGATCAGCTATCTCTTTCCATACATGGGAATCTTGCTGATGCTTCTGGGGTAGCCAAGCAGTTAGCAACAGAATTTGTCCTAGGGAACTGTTAATGTTACTGTTAATTTTACTGGGAAGAAAGCACTGGTCTGGATTAAAATCCTTGAATATAGTCAGATCTACGTCTTCGGTTTTCTGATTATTCTCACGTTCAGGAATCCGAATATTTAAACCGAGAGCATAACTATCATAGATCTGGAGTGGACAAGCTTGACCAGTAATCGTTATTCCTTTGCCATTCTTCAGAGATAATTTTCCCTCCAACGGTAAGAGAATATTATCAGTTGTGGCTCCTTTTAGTAAAGCAATGCGGGAACCTTCGGCAACCTCTCTCAGCTCTAGCTTCTGTTGAATTTGGAATTTAGCACAAATCTGATCGTACTTGTGCCAAAGTAGTTTGCTGTTATAGTCGGTGTCTGGTTGGGAATCACTACTAGATAGATTCCTAAGATGGAAGGCAAAGAGATGAATATTAGGTGCGTAGATTTTATGAGTCATTGTTTGAGATTTTTAGTAAGCATTCAGGCGTCAGCCGTCAGCTGTCAGCTGAATGCTTATTTTATTCAATAGCTGTTCGCGTAGCGTGCGCGTAGCGCATAAGCTGATAGCTGATAGCTGATAGCTTACCTGACGGCTGACGGCTGATAGCTCAATGCTTACCCTTGTTTTGATTGCTGACTCTTGTCTTGATCTTGTTGATTAGTTTTAGCTTTAATAACTTCTTGGTTGGTTTTTCGCGGTTCAAATAGGTTTTGAATAATACTTGCTTCAGAATTAGGCGGAAGCTTGGGCGACTTCTTTAATTCCCTCTCATCATCCAATAATAGGCGTAGAGTATCTGTGAGTTTTGTATGGTTTTTGAACCAATCTGTTACTTTAATTAAATCGGCTTCTGTTTGAATATCTAAATCTGCTAAAAATTGTCCTAAATCTTGCAAGTCTTCACGGTCAAAATCATCAAAGTTAGTTTCGAGTGCTTTCAGGAAAAGTTTGAGTTCTTTTAAAATTGTCATAAATAAATATTTTTGGCGGTTTAGGTGACTAAATCTATGAGTGTCCAATCGCGCAGTAAGCTGCCCAATAATAAGGCTTAGCAAAGGGGTTGTGTGTTTCTGAAGTAAAACAGAAGTTTTCCTCTAATTTTTCCTTAAAATTATTATCCAAATTCAACTGTTTAGTTAATTGTTCAGCCCAATCTTTTAATTCCTGTACAGTGGCATCCCGCAGCCAAAATTGCGCTTGGTTAAGGGCAACTGCTAAGGACATTTGGTTTAGCATATTCTGATAAAATTTAATCATCAACAACGCTGTAGATAAATCCTTTACCTTCCATAGGCTACTAACCACAGCTGAACTTCCGGCAGCTATAAAACCACTGGGTAAACCAATGTATTCATCGCTGGTGTTATTATAGTCGATTAATCCTGTTTCACAACCAGAAAGGGTAACAAGGCGACATTGTTCTAATGTCTGTTCTGATTTCAGGGCAAAGATTGCATCTACAGTGAAGTGGGCATCTGCCAGAATGAGAGCAGATTTACGTGGTTTATCGTAGTTAAAGTAACCGTGACAGCTAAAATGGACACAGTGGTAAGTGTTGAGAGCTTTGCTATCTATGGCAGCTTTGGTGGCAGCGTTTTCCACAAGGACATCTGTATCCGCTGGTTTGAAGTAACTTTTAATCACTTCTACTTCGATATTAGTGTAAACTAATTTAGGATCAGCAGTGGGGTTTTGGACGGCAAACAGATGGGTAAAGTTGGGGCGTTTTCTGGTTTGAGCAAGTTGGAGTAGTTGACAGCTAGGGGCGTAACTTACCCCTGCTGGAAACTGTTCCATTATAATTTTAGATTTACCTTCTCCCTGCTTACTGGTAATCGGTAAGGCATGAAGGGGGAACAAATGTAAAACCTGATGGGGAATTAAAATTAAGCGATCGCACTCTGGGGGTATTTGCTGAATGATGTCATCTATGTGGATAATATTAGCTAGGGAATGTAGATGGCTATTAAGATTTTTTTTCCAATCAATTTTTTTGGTGTTCTTGTAACTTTTCTCATATTCCTCTTTCAACTTTAGCAATTTCTCTAAGTCTTGTGGCTCAGACTGCCAAACTATTGGCTGTTGAGTTTGACCGGTAAAGATGAAAGTGAGCAGCTTATTCCATGTAATGTAAAATTCTACAATGGCAGTGTGGTCATCTAAATTGTTCTGAAATCGCTCAAACTTAAAGCCAGAACCGATAGGTGAATATTGGTTTTGTAAATCATTGCGCTGCTCTCGTAATTGTTTAAGACGTTGTGCCAGGGCGGTTATATTTTTAGCTTTACCCTGTTGGATTTGATATTGAACTACTGCTATTTCATCCCTGTATTGTTCTAGTTGAGTAACAACATCTGGGGGAAAGATATTTTTCATATCACGGCGGAGAATCTCTTCAACTAAATTGCCGGTTTTGCTCCGTTCAACATATTCAATGGCTGCGGTGATATTATTTAACTCTAGGCAAACTTCCACCATAGCTCGATAGCTTCGGTTGTACTTTTCAGCTAGTTTGGTCTTGTGATCTTCTACTCCAGAACCAGAAATAATTTCATCTCGCAGGGATTCTACGGTTTTAATGGCAGCATCAAAAGCCTTGTAAGCTTCAGGGAAATTTTGAGCATCTTGGTAAGCCAAACCAAGGTTATTGTTAGTATCTAGATAGTCTCGGGGAAACCCCTCACGGGTGCTTACTTCTAAAGCCAATTGGTAGCAAGCGATCGCATCTTCTAGGTTTTGTGCTTTCTCACCTTCGATTCTGTCAGAGTAAGCAATACCGAGATTGTTTTGAGTCATTGCCCAATCAATAGGAAACGCCTCACGGGTGTAAACTGATAAAGCCAATTGGAAGCAAGCGATCGCATCTTCTAGGTTTTGTGCTTTCTCACCTTCGATTCTTTGAGCGTAAGCACTACCGAGATTGTTTTGAGTCCTTGCCCAATCAATAGGAAACCCCTCACGGGTGTAAACTGATAAAGCCAATTGGTAGCAAGCGATCGCATCTTCTAGGTTTTGTGCTTTCTCACCTTCGATTCTGTATAAGTAAGCACTACCGAGATTGTTTTGAGTCAATGCCCAATTAATAGGAAACCTCTCACGGGTGCGTACTTCTAAAGCCAATTGGTAGCAAGCGATCGCATCTTCTAGGTTTTGTGCTTTCTCACCTTCGATTCTGTTACGGTAAACATTACCGAGATTGTTTTGAGTCGTTGCCCAATCAATAGGAAACGCCTCACGGGTGTAAACTGATAAAGCCAATTGGTAGCAAGCGATCGCATCTTCTAGGTTTTGTGCTTTCTCACCTTCGATTCTGTCAGAGTAAGCAATACCGAGATTGTTTTGAGTCGATGCCCAATCAATAGGAAACGCCTCACGGGTGCGTACTTCTAAAGCCAATTGGTAGCAAGGGATGGCAACTTCTAGGTTTTGTGCTTTCTCACCTTCGATTCTTTGAGCGTAAGCAATACCGAGATTGTTTTGAGTCTGTGCCCAATCAATAGGAAACGCCTCACGGGTAAAAACAGTTAGTGCCACTTCATAGCCAGTGATGGCAATTTCCATAGTGCTGGCTTTGTCACCCAAGGGGAATTGCTGAATTAGATTGCTGAAATTTCCAATAACTGCTGCTATAAATTTTGCTTCATCTGCTTCCGCTTGCGCCAGTTTACTTGTTGCCCAATCCCGCCATTGTTCTGCTAATCTATCATCTAGTTTGTCTGTATTTGCTGCCAGTAATGGGTAAATTATCTGCGCGTCACCATTACTGTCTGCGGTTGCTTGTAGAACCTGTAATATAAAATCAAGTTGGGCATCATATGTATTGTCAGCCATTGCCATCAACTGCTCTACAATAGTTATTGAAACATTATAGCGTTTCTTAAGAAGTCAGAATTCAGTGCGTAGGGTGGGCAAAATGATATTATCTAGAATTGTTAAAAGAACCAAAGGGTTTTTGCCCACCCGACAAGCTTTG
>NZ_JAAHHU010000280.1:0-6083 GCF_010672095.1 Moorena sp. SIO3I6
CCTTACCCAAAAAGGAAGTCATACCAGAAGCAATAACAGTTAGTGCTACTTATCCGAAAGACGCTTGTATTAAGAAACTAGAAGGCACAACAGTCTTCGGAATTTTAGTAGGTGCTGATGGTGAAGTGACTAATGCACAGCTGATTCAGAGTGCAGGGTACGGCATTTTAAATCAGCAGGCACTGGAAGATATTCAGTTCCGCAAGTTTAACAACCAAAGTGGTACAACAAAACCCTACCAGGTCAAGGTAGCCTTTGACTATGATCAAGGCAACTGTCCTAGTCTATCGGTTTTCCAAGAGTCAACAGCTAACCAGCCAGTTCCAGCAAAGCCAAATACTGTTAGTGGGGAAAACGCTGCTGCCAACAATCCAGTAATAGTAGTTCCTAAGCCAGAAACCCCTAGCAATAACTCTGCTAATAATAACTCTACCGATAACAATAGGACAGTATCAGTTCCAGTAAAACCGAATAGTGCTAGGGAAAATTCGAGCACTAGACCGAGTAGGGTGTCAGTACCAGTCCGGGAAAATACCTCTAGCCAAGACTCAACTCCTAAACCCAGGAGGGTGACAGTACCAGTGCGGGACAATACCTCTACTCAGGAAAATACTCCTAAACCCAGGAGGGTGTCAGTACCAGTGCGGGACAATACCTCTACTCAGGAAAATACTCCTAAACCTAGAGCAGTGCCTGTACAGCAAAATACTCCTACTCAGGAAAATACTCCTAAACCCAGGAGGGTGTTAGTACCAGTGCGGGACAATACTCCTACTCAGGAAAATACTCCGACTCAGGAAAATACTACCAACACTACAGCTGTGCCAGTCAAGCCAGCTCAAGCTACTAATGAAAACTCAGGGAAAGAATCCGTTCCAGCAGCAGCAGCCAGTGAAGAGCAAAACTCACAAGAGGATAAAGCATGCAAGTTCAAATCTAGATCAGCTCGCAGGCGCAACAGAATAGACTCCTTTACAACACCATCGTCGAGGTCATGTAAATAAGAGCTTTCTGTTAGTTAAAGCCTGGGTTGTTGGTCAATGGAGCATTAACATTAATTTAGAATTAAGAATTAAGAATTAAGAATTAAGAATTTAGAATTAAGAATTAAGAATTAAGAATTTAGAATTAAGAATTAAGAATTAAGAATTAAGAATTAACCATTCTGCATTCTGCATTCTACATTCTACATTCTACATTCTGCATTCTGCATTCTGCATTCTGCATTCTGAGAGACAACCTTGGCCAATAGGCCACGCGATCGCTGAAAGCGGGACTCTCGGCAGAGCCGACGCTACGCGAACGTCCATCGCGTTCAACCCGATTAACGACTGGCAGGGAAACTGCCACCGATGAAGTGGACATCACTGAAGGTTTCAATCCATAGACGAGCGCCACAAGGCAGTGGATTATCCGGCTGATAGGTAATTCGACATGGGCCGAGGATTTCTACCTGGTTGCCATATAAATTGTTACCACTTCGTTTTACTGAAATCACTGGCTTGCGCTCTTCTGGGCTTTTGTGGATATTCGAGCCAATGTGATTGCGGTTGACATTAATCTTGGCTAGAGCGGGAGGACGACTGGTACGCCATTTGCCTTTTGGTCCTCTAGTGCCTTTAATAATTTGGGGCATATGGTTGAACAGAGGAATAATCCAGAATTTCCCACTTTTATAAGCACCCCGGACGCGACCCTTCTCTAGGAGTTGTCGCAATCGTCTCGAAGAGATTCCTAACAGAGATGCCGCTTCGGTAGTACAAACGCACTTGTTCATAAGTTCCTCTTAAAAACTATTCCTATAGTTGTATTATAAAGGAAAAGCAAGGATTAAGACAACCCCTGATTAGCGAAAAGGAGAAGGCTATGGAAAATTTTGTAAATTGACCTTAGGTGTGCTATCGGTCGGACTTGAGACAAGTTTGATGCGATCGCATTCCCTGTCCCTTCCAAACACCGATTATGCTCACTCACTCATCGGGAAACTGCCAGCAGGAGATACGTTCTACATCATTACTACTACACTGAGGACAGGTTTTATCAACTGAGGAATCTACCCATTGATAGCCACAAGTCCGGCAGTGGCCAAAAATGTTGTTGTGGTTAGCGATTTCGATTTTTCTGCGCCACTCGTTAATTTCAGAGGTGTCTGGCTTGGGGGTAGGTTCCGACATAAATTTACATTGAATTAAATTATTTTAGCTAGTTTATGTAGCTATTTTTTATCTATTTAAATAATATTAATTACAAAATAAATTATATATTAATTTTATTAATTTTTCAACAATTTTGAGGTATTTTTAACCAAACTTACGTCTTAAGGCTGATCTATGATAATTTGGCTTGACAATGTAAAAATTTAGTAAATATACTGTTAATCGTAAAAAACCTTTGGTGTATCTCCTCATCATCAGGGAGCAATTAGGCTGTCAAACGACTTCAGAATTGTGATTTCAGGATGGTTAATTGCCTGATCAGTTCCGACTGATGAATTCCTAAGTCATAAGTTATAGTTTCTTGATAGTTCTGAAATCGCACAGGAAGACGAGTTGGCTATCCCTGGATAAATCAGGGTCTTGAATTCCGTGCTTTCAGCAATTCTGAATAATTTCAATAAAAGCGTTATGGAGTGCGCTCTTGGGGGTTCCCATGGGGCTTTGAAGGTGCGGACGCAGGTGACCCACGCAGCGCCAAAACCACTCGCTATTGCATCAAGACAGGGTAGCATTTTAAAAAGATTCAACGACACAGAGAAACCCTAAAGGTTTGGCAAATAAACTAAAAATCCTGCAGTCCTGGTGCATGCTGTATCCTAAATCTACTGCTGTAATCCCTTTTTGGCTCACAGTTATAGCGCTACGCGCAAGTTAGAAGTCAGAAGTCAGAAGTCAGAAGTAAGCTAGGACTAGGTTTCGGAGTTTACAAATGTCCTAATCTTAATGGGTAGTGCTATACTAGACTAGGGCTATCTATTGGAGTGGGAATTAGATAGTCAAAAGCTGATAGTGAGTTCCGTTGACTACTTATCAGTATTGGGTGTTCATTAATTGAAAATAAAAATTTAAAATTGGCAATTAACAGTTTTAAATTAACTCAAGCTAATTAAGCCTAGTATAAGTAATCAACTGAACTCCATAGGACAGATCAGCTAAGCAAGCTGAGACAAGTCAAGGTGCTATATTGATCAAGTTTAAAAATAAACTCTACCTTCATCGACACACTATGGAATCTTTGTCTCAACAAAATCAGCCACTTTTTATTTTTGGGATGGAACGTTCTGGAACAACGCTTTTGCGGTTAATGCTGACCGCTCATCCTGATTTTTGTATTCCTCCTGAAAGTCTGTTTTTTGTTAATCTGGAGCCAAAATACGGTTCATCCCAAGACTTAAGCCATCAAATCGATAACCTCTTGACAGATATCTACGCTGATCCAAGGTTTCGGGAGTGGAACATTGACCGACAGCAGTTGCGAGAAAATTTGACAGCTCAGAAACCACTGAATTATTCAACAGCAGTCGCCACAGTTTATCAAACCTATCTACAGCAGTTTGATGGTCAAGCAGGTTGTTGGGGAGATAAAAATCCTGAGAATATCTATCATATTCAGACCATTCTCAAGTATTTCCATAATTCCAAATTAATTCTAATTATCCGAGATCTCAGAGCAATCTATGCTTCCCTAAAACGAAAGGAGCTTAAATTTGCCAAGACTTGGAAAGAAAGCTGTATCGCCAATGTGGTAGCGACAACCCAACAATGGCAACATTTATTCCAGGTTATTAAACACTATCAAAATGACCAGCGGCTCTATATCCTCTTCTACGAAGACTTAGTGATCAATCCAGAAGAAGAACTCCAGGGAATTTGTGATTGGCTAGGGGTATCCTTTAGCGAATCAATGCTGGAGTTTAATCAAAAAAATGCTCAAAAAAACTTGGTAGCGACCGGTGAGTTAGGATGGCACGTCAAGACCTTTCAACCCGTTAGTAGCGATCGCATTCAGGCTTGGAAACACGAACTTAGGGATTCAGAACTATCAGTCTTGGAGATTCTGAATTATAAAACCATGCTCAATCTAGGCTATGAATGTATTCCTAAAACGTGGCAATTTGACAGGTTACTCAAGTTCTACGCAGATTATTCTCAGTACATCTATTGGAGACTGTCTAAAGCTAATCTTCAACCAGTGATAGGGAAAATCCGTGAAGCTTTAGTAACTCTCAAGACATTGCAATTATCCATGACCAGAAATTTATCCCAAAACTCTGTCCAATGAGTAAAAGGGATGCAGCAAGGGAACAGGGGGTTTCTGGCACTAGTGTTTTAAATCAAGATAAAGCCTGACTTTCAAGTCAGGCTAACTCAGTCAATCTAAAATCTGTTGTTAGCGCCCTATCCTACAGGAAGGGGCGCTTCGGGTCTATGGCTCTGAGCACTTCAATTATCAGCACTCATGAATGAAACCTGATCCCCTTGAGGCAGCTGAGTAGTAATCACCGCCTGTTGCAGTATGGGGGTTTTAACAACAGAATCATTGGCCAAAGAAAACAGCGGATTGGACAAAATCCCTGCCAGAGAGGTCGCAATTAACGACATCACTAAACCGACCTGTAACGGACGCATACCGGGTAAACTCCAGCGAATTTCGGGATAATTCTTCACCACATCCGACATTTCTTGAGGTTCCTTCACCACCATCATCTTGACCACACGGATGTAGTAGTAAATCGAAACCACACTAGTTAGCAAACCTATTAACACTAAAGTATACAATCCTGCTTGCCAACCAGCCCAGAATAAATAGATTTTACCAAAGAATCCAGCAAAGGGTGGAATCCCACCTAAAGAGAGCAAACAAACACTTAAAACCAAAGTCAGCAAGGGATCCTTGTGATAAAGACCAGCATACTCACTAATTTGGTCAGTACCAGTGCGTAGGGTAAACAGAATGACACAAGCGAAAGCCCCTAAGTTCATAAACAAGTACACCAGCATGTAGAAAATCATGCTAGCGTAACCGGCTTGGGTCCCAGCAATTAGACCAATCATCACAAACCCAGCCTGAGCAATAGAGGAATAGGCTAGCATCCGTTTCATGCTGGATTGAGTTAGGGCAACCACGTTACCCAAAATCATACTTAGGATAGTTAAAGCAGTGAACACAAAATGCCACTGATCGCTTAACAATGGGAAAGCAGTGATCAGTAGACGAATTGCTAGAGCAAAGCCAGCGGCTTTAGAACCAACTGAGAGAAACGCTACCACTGGGGTGGGAGAACCTTCGTAAACATCGGGAGTCCATTGGTGGAAAGGAACTGCTGAGATTTTAAAAGCAATACCAGCGATCGCAAACACCAAGGCAATCAGAAGACCTAGGGATTGACCGGATTCTAGGTCAGCAACTCCAACAGCGATCGCACTCAACTGTATTTCTCCCCCAGATAACCCATATAATAGGGAGACACCATACAAAAACACGGCTGAACTGGCTGCTCCAATCAGCAAATATTTCAACGCGGCCTCATTGGAACGGGGGTCACGCTTCATGTAACCCGTCATCAGGTAGGAGGAAATACTGAGGGTTTCAAGGGATATAAAAATCGTGACCAGCTCCGTCGCCCCGGACAGGAACATCCCTCCTAAAGTAGCCGTGAGCAAAATGCCAATAAATTCTGCCAAGGATGTACCCGACTGCTGCACATAACGAATTGACATCAAAATCGTTGACACAGTCGATAGGGCAATGATGCCACGAAATGCCACACTCAGGGTGTCACCATTAAATTCCCCAAAGAAGGCGATGGGATTTGCAGCATCCCATTGGAAGTACAGGGCAACTATGGCAGCAAGTAGACCCCCAATGGCTACATAGGAAATAGTTTGAGCAGACTTTTTCCCAGCAATCAGGTCAATGATTAACACTAGCAAGAGGGTAATAACTACAATTCCCTCTGGCAAAATTACCCCAGCATTCAACTGGGCGGCAAGATTGGCAAAATCCATAGGCTTTAATGATATGATCTATGGTTATTTCAGTATCCAGATTAACTTTCTTATCATATCGGTGATTGTAGCTAGTTG
>NZ_JAAHHU010000281.1:0-6073 GCF_010672095.1 Moorena sp. SIO3I6
TGAAGTTACGAATCAGTGAATTCACTGGTGTTGTCTCTGAAGCGGTATTGGTAAATGAACGTTATCTCCATGTTGCAGTAGCAGGTAGCTGGAACCAAAAATTTGTAGTAACCATTTCTTTAAGTAACGGAGCATCATTAACTCTACTTCCCTTTGCTTTTGAGCCTGATAAATGTTTATGATATTTTAATAGGGAGTAGGGAGTAGGGAGTAGGGAGTAGGGAGTAGGGAGTAGAGAGTAGGGGGAATAAACAAGGAACAAATGACAACTAATCATCAAAGTAGTTTTAGACTAAATATTTGGCAAGCTGATTCATCCTGTCTGTTTTATTTACGGGGTAATCACGGACAGGAAGTCTCCGCAAAGTTGGACTATCCAGCTAAAGTAATAGACTGTTATGAAGAGTGGCGATACCTTTACCTCCAGTTTTACCCGAAATTGCGAGCAAGAGAATTATCTAGTGGTGCCATCACACCAGTAGTCGATGACTTGGGACATGAATTAGAAGAAGCAAAAGAGATATTTCTGGATGTTTTTCAACGGTGGTTAGGTCAATTACAGACTATTCGAGAAACAATTCAACATCAAATTTTCACTATTGCTAGAAAGGAATCACAGTCAAATAAGACAGCAGAAGCCTATCGAGAAGTAGCTATTTTTATAGCCTGCGATTCTGTGGAATTGGCACGGCTTCCTTGGGAAGCATGGCAGTTGGTTCTAGAGGATATCCCCAGTGGAACCATTCGGATTACCAGGATTCCGATGACCACTCAGGGAGAAACAATAGCGCTAGATAATAACCTGCGCCATGGTAAACCTCGGATTTTAGCGATTTTGGGGGATAATACAGATCTGAATTTGGAGAAAGATAAGCAGGCTGTTAAGTTGCTCAAAGGAGTTGCTCAAGTAGAGTTCTTTGACTGGCAACAGCAAGAGGATGGGGTTAATCTTAAAGCAGCACTGGCGGCAGAAATAACGGATGAAAGGGGGTGGGATGCTCTATTTTTTATGGGTCATAGTGATGAAACAAAAGTTACTGATGGAAAATTAGCGATCGCGCCAGAGCAGTTGGTATCTATCAGTGAAATAAAGGAATACCTAACTACTGCTAAAAATCAGGGACTTCAGTTGTGCGTCTTTAACTCCTGTAATGGTCTAAAAATAGCGAATCGGTTGGCTGATTTAGGATTGCAAGTGGTGATCATGCGGGAGGAAGTTCATGATAGTGTTGCTCATGTATTTCTCAAAGAATTTTGCAGCCGCTTAGCTCAGTATCAGGATGTCCAGGAAGCAATGCTGGCAGCTTGTCGCAATTTACAGGTAGGTGAGAAGTTTGTTTATCCATCAGCTTACCTGATTCCTTCGTTTTTTAGTCCCTATGGTGCTAAGCCATTTCGGATTGAGCCTTGGGGTTACCAGAAACTACTTCAGCAGTGGCTACCTAAACCAAAAGAAGCGATCGCATTAGCTAGTGTGCTTTTAGTTAGCGCTATGGTTCCTGTACAAGACATGTTGCTAGATGGGCGAACGTTTCTTCAAGCGGTCTATCGCGATAGCACAAACCAGTTTCCTCGGGATGGGTTATCCTCCGCCAAGCCACGCTCTGTACTGTTAATTGCTATTGATCAAGACTCAATCAATCAGGCGCAACTGGAGATAAAAGGCTTTAAAACCCAGCCGATGGAACGGGAATACCTTGGCAAATTAGTCAGACAACTCTCTAACTCAGGCGCTAAGGTAATTGGAATTGATTATCTGCTGCATACCCAAGAACCAAGAGAGGAAAAACTGGCTAGTGCGATTCAATCCGCTGTCAGTCAACAGGATACCTGGTTTGTCTTTGGGGTCAATCAGGATAAAAATCGCAAGGTGTTTCCCAAAATTGCTAGCCCTAAATGGAGTCTACAAGGGGATATTACCTTTTTCCGTTGGGATATGGAACTCCCCCAGGATGCCACCTGCAACAAGTCATGTCCTTTTGCCTATCTACTGGCTCTATCACACCAGTTGCACCAACAGCCAAACCACGGGATAGGATTAAATCCTAATGTTGAAAGTACCACCAACTTTCATCAGCAAGTTAGTCAGTATCTTCAGCAAGTCAGTAGCCAGGATAATGCGATTGGCCGTAGGCCACGCTACGCGAACGCATCTCTCAAACCAAAGAATCTACCTTTAGGGATGCGCTATATTATTGACTTTTCTATTCCTCCAGAACAGGCTTATGAGCACAAGCCTGCTTGGGAATTCCTCAAAAGTGACTTTCCTAACATTGAGCAGCAAGTGGTTATCATTGCCTCTGGGGGATATGATGAAGCAGAGGATAATTTTTCTCTACCTCTAGCTATTGAATATTGGTGTCATCCACTGAATCGAACCAGAAAGCCACCAGATACTTGTCCCAAGGTATTTACCGGAGGTGAAGCCCATGCTTACATGGTTCACCATTTTTTATCGCAGCATACAATAAAATTAATTCCCGACAGCTGGATGATTCTATTAGCAGCATTGTTAGGAAAAGGAACAACCCTGGTACTGCTGCAGCAAAAGCCTCAAAAACGACAGCAATCAATATTGATCTTAGTTGGTGCTACAGCGGTCTATGGAATAATCGGACTACAGGCTTATATCTCAGCTTCTATTTTAATTCCTATAGCTTTACCATCCATTATACTCTGGTTTTATATTATTTAGTTAATTATTAATTGGTAATTATTAATTTAATTCCCGGCAAGCCTTTAACATTTAAATCCTATGTATCGATTAATTAGAGTCTTTTCTCTACTGCTAATTACTGGAACGATGAGTATTAGTTTTCCGACCTCATCAGTATCAATTGCAGCTTCGTTTACCAGTCAAGGGAATCAAGTAGCGAAAGCAGTGAGTCAAACCAAACAGAAAACACAATCTGTATGGGCTAAGATCCGAGATATTTTTCGTAGGAAGAAAGATGAAGCAGGTACCCATGGAGAGTTTTGTTCAATTTCTCCTAATATTGCTGCCTATCGCACCTGGAGTGACCAACCTCTATTTGCTTGGGAAGGAAGTGTTAATATCATTCAAGTTCGTTCCTCTCGCTATGGAAAAGCCTTATGGTCTTATCAGGTAAACGATAATCAGACTAGTGTTATTTACAATGCTGATGGTAAAGGTCAGCCACTTCAACGAGGTAAAGAATATTATTACTGGGTACAGTATAACACAACTGATAATAATGGACAACTAATTACAGATACCGAAACTATTCCCTTTCAAGTTATGGGTGGTGAAGCGTATCGGATTATCCAAGCTGAATTGCCAGCTGAGCATAAAACTGCTCAGCTGGCGAGTTACTTTGCTGATCAGGATCTTTTCCTAGATGTGGTACGAGTGATTTCCGTGTTTGGGGACTTAGATAGTTGGAAAACTAATACTGAGGAATTATATCAAGAGTTTTGTGAGTAGTCAAGGGCGAATTTATCTATCTTAAAAATTACTGAAAAATCAATTAGTCTGACTCCTGACTCGAAGCTCCTCAATCAGAGGATAGTTTGTTATGTCGAAATCAGGTATTATCAGTCTTCACAATTCATAATTTTTAGTTTTCATAATCTAACGATACTAGTCTTAACTACAGGAATTAGACAGCAAATATACCTGTAGTTAAGACTACATATAGTTGTTTTTGACTATTTTTGCCTAAGTCCTAAACTAGTTTCATATTTCCTTAAAGCTCTCTTCACAACTTCCTTGATTATATTGATAATAACTTGATACAAGTTGTCCGGAGCATTTGATAAGATCATTATAATCAACGTCACTTGATTGTTTTTACAGAAACCTGGAACGGCATAGGAAGCTATAGTTATCAACTTCATTGAGGAGTTTGAGGGAGCTCCTGAATTATATTAGCGCTGTTAGTTATAACCTCTCGTTGCTAGGGAATTGATCAACTACCAATCTAATCAGCCATTAAAGTTAATTTTTGTTTGAACAGTCATTAGTAACCAAATGTAGTCGAGATAATATAAAAATGAAAAAAAAACTTGCCAAAATTGTTAATAATGCACTCACCAGTGTTGCTCTGTGTATTGCGATCGCATCTTACGTTTATAAAGCAGAGGCTGCTCCTGTGTTTCTAAATCTTTCCTGGGAAGGAATTAATGGGTTTACAGTTGAATTTATGTTCAGGTTCGACCAGCAGTTTGTACTGGGATTTTAAGATAAACCCTCCTAAATAGCCTCAAAAGCAGATGCAGATCTAGCGTCTATCAGCAGTATTTCCTTCTCTTGATGCAGTCGCTGCTGCACTTGGGTTTCGGTCATTGTGGTAGCGCCGACGTATGTCTGAGATCTTGCACCATTGTCATTAATCGTAGTCATTAATCGTAGGGTGGGCAGTGCCTACCAACGCGCTTTGCAAGCTTCATTATCTGTCTGGTGCACTGCCCACCCTACATGAACCTTGGGTTTCGGTCATTGTGGTAGCGCCGACGTATTTCCCTAGCTCTGGTTGGCTTTCAGGGGATTTCGAGTTTAGAGCCTTTGAAAGTACCACTAGGAGCAATCGTTACCGAGAATAAAGTATAGCGCTCTGCCCAGGGAATAAGAAATAGTTAAAGAAACTGACCCCGGCGTGGGGAGATCGCCATCTTCCCATCTGCATCTTAGCGTGCTACTTTTACGAATTGGTATTATGAATTGATATTATTTCGGTGGTGCGTTCCAGGGTAAAATAAAATCTACTAATGAGTCAAACAAAATGGTCTAACCTTTACAAATTAGAAGACTGGTGGTCTGTATGGATTGGTCTGCTGTTATTGGGGACAGTGTTTAGTGGCATCATAACCGTTGTGCCAAAGATGCCCAAATGGAAAGGGATAGATCTATTATCGGCACTCCCCTGGGAATTGCTTCCTAAACTGGCATTGCTCGCCATTGGTTTATGTGCTCTGTTTACCCTTGGCAACCTGGTAATGAAGGGAAAAGAAGGCAGAAACATGATACCAGGCTTTTTGGTTATCTTTCTTTTAGCAGTTTTATCCTATATACTGGGGAATTCACAGACCGCTAAAGCAATTAACCTCGGCTATGCTTTCTGGGCATTGTTGATTGGACTAATCATCAGCAATACTATTGGTACACCAAGGTGGATGATGCCAGCGGTGCGTACTGAATATTACATCAAGACTGGCTTAGTGATTCTCGGTGCAGAAATTCTCTTTAACCGAATTGTGGAATTCGGACCCTATGGTTTAGCGATCGCTTGGCTGGTTACGCCTATTGTGATCATATTTATGTATCTGTTTGGTACTCGGGTTCTGAACATGCAGCAGAAATCACTGGTGATGGTAGTCGCCACATCCACATCAGTGTGTGGTGTATCAGCAGCTATTGCAGCAGCAGCAGCTTGTAAGGCGAAGAAAAACGAGTTGACTTTAGCTGTAGGGATGACTCTCATTTTTACCGTTGCCATGATGGTGATCATGCCCTTGTTTGTCAAGGCTGTGGGTATGAATGAATTAGTCAGTGGGGCATGGCTGGGGGGAACCATTGATTCTACTGGCGCAGTTGTCGCTGCTGGTGAAACAGTAGGGGAAATCGCTGGTCAAGCTGCTGCTTTAGTAAAGATGATTCAAAATATGCTGATCGGCGTGATAGCTTTTGCGATCGCTTTATTTTGGGTCTTTTGTGTAGAGCGCGAGCCAAATGCTCCTAAACCACAAATGAGGGAATTATGGGTACGTTTGCCCAAGTTTATCTTAGGTTTTATAGCTGCTTCTGTGTTAGTATCCTTTGTTTTTATTCCCTTGATGGGAATGGATACAGTTAAAGGGATTCTTAGTCAAACCAAGACCTATCGCGGCTGGCTATTTTGTATCGCATTTTTGTCCATTGGTCTAGACTCGAACTTTCGGGATTTAGGGACACAACTTCAGGGTGGTAAACCCATGATTCTTTATTTGGTAGGGCAGAGTTTTAACATTGTGCTGACTTTGGCTATAGCTTGGCTAATGTTAAGCGGAATTATTTTTCCTATACCGGAGTTAGCACAGTGATAAACACTATCCGAAAATCCCTAATCTTTTTGAT
>NZ_JAAHHU010000282.1:0-6066 GCF_010672095.1 Moorena sp. SIO3I6
CCGTGTTGCTCCCAATACGCAGTGTGGGAGTAATGGGGGACAAGCGCACTTACGCTCATCCGATTGTATTGCGCTTTGTTTCCAGTGAAGATGGTATGACCGCTGACTGGTCACGAGTACCTTATGAGTTACTTGAAACTATTTCCAACCGGATTGTTAATGAAGTCAAGGGAGTTAATCGGGTAGTCTATGATATTACCTCCAAACCCCCTGGAACCATAGAGTGGGAATAGTTTCTTCAAAGCGTGATTAGTGATTAGTGATTAGTGATTAGTGATTAGCCATTCTTCATTGGTCAGATGACGTAAGCATTCAGCCGTCAGCCCTGAGCCATTCGCGTAGCGTGGCCATAGTCCAAGGCTCACGCTACTTGAGGTGCTTATTTTATTCAAAACCACCTCAAGTAGCGTGGCCACAGGCAAATGGCTGATACGCGACACGCTGATAGCTGATAGCTGATACCAAATCCGGTTATTATAGGTTACTTACCTAAATCCTCAAATCAAGTCTAGGCAAAGACTTTGATGGTTTTGAATATAGTCTTATTAAACCGGATTTGGTATGATAGCTGAATGCTTACCAGATGACTAATCACTAAACAATATAAAACCAAAGTTTCCAGTTTAGTGGAACTTCGGTTGATACACTATGGCAAAAGCAATAAGTAGTCGGACAAAATAAATCGCACTGTATTAAGTTTTGTAAAGGATTGATAAGTCTAACATTACGTGACCCGATGTCAATTTTCAAAAAGCAAGACCTAGAGCAGTTGAAAATCGTAAAAATCTTCAAAAAAACCGGCCATGAAACAAATTAAATCACTTCAATATAACCAGAATCAGACCGAAGCAAAATGACAGAATACTGAGCACATGAGAGTGATTAACTATCCAGTCATTTTCTTAAATCAAACCTCAAAAATTAATTAAATCTAAATCTTTTGACCGCCAATCCATTCCGATTTTGTCTCGTCTGAATACCTGCCATTACAGCGACTGCGCGCTTCGTATTCATCCTCAAACATTTGACCAGCTAATTCATCTTCTTTCAGTCGTTGCTACTCCTTCTCAATTCGATTGAGTTCAGGAGAATAACTAGGTAACAAGAATATATAGCGCTACGCGCAAGTCAGAAGTTATAAGTCAGAAGTCAAAAGCAAGCTAGGACTAGGTTTCGGAGTTTAGGAATGTCCTAACAGTAGCGCGTAGTGCTATATAAAGTCCAAGACTCTCCCATTTATCATAATTATATTTCGTTAATTTACTTGTATGAATAGAACCTTGGTCTTGAACAACAACAGTTATTTTTCCAGTTTTATTTAATCTTTCTTCTGCTTGTACTGCTTGCCAATTCATTAATTTGATCTAACTTTCGCTCTCTTGGTGCGCGTTCACGCTTAGCTTTGAAAAAGCGCGGGGTCGCACCGCTTTTAAAACTTTTGAAAGCCAATCCATACTCAAAACTTTTTCCTCTTTATAATAGTCCACATATATTTAATCTTTTACCTTTTTTTTTACCCGGCTCGTAACTACTCAGAGCAAAAAATAGAGCTTGTTGAGAAAGATGTAAATCACAAGCTTCATCAAGTTAATGGTATATGTATATTGCCAGCTGTTGCAGACAGCGACCAGCCAAAATTAGGGCGTGAAAAGATTGAGATAAATTACAAGCCCTTGAAGTATTAAGTAGATGGCAATCCAGGCGGATCGCGACCAGCATTAGACAACAGTTCACACAAACTGTTAATCGCCGACGAACCTTTTAACCGCTTAGTTTCTAAGAAGCTAAACATTTGAGCAACTAACGAGCGCGCCCCAATCACTTCTAGCTCCACCACTAACTTTGCGATGTACTACTACAGGACGCAACCCTCGCTCGGCATCATTGTTGTCCGGTTTAACTTCGTATGGGAGTTAAAAATGTCAGGGTAAACGCATCTAACTTAAGTAAGTTTTCAAAAATCTATATTTCTCAATTTTAACTAGTAACAATCAAGCGATTGGAGCTGACTAAAAATTTTTGACCGCGTCCTCCCTTAGTTCCCGAAATGTTAACTCATAAATTTGGGTGCATATTCGGCTTATTCTCTTGGATAAAACTTGACTAACAAGTCCCTAGTTATTTACTGGCAGATGCTAAAATTTTGACTAAATAGTTATTGTCCATAGCAGCACGAAGCGCGTTTCATCTTTAAACTTCCTTTAAAGCTGGCTTCTTGTTTCATTATATAGCAATCCTAAATGAATTGTGATAATTTTGTTCCCTGTTCCCTACTCCCTACTCACTACTCCCTGTTCCCTGTTCCCTGTTCCCTGTTCCCTTTGGTATATTTAAAGCTAAACGACTTAGTAAAGCCAAGTTTTCATGAGAATTATCCTTGCGAATACGACTACTCTCTTCAGAGAAGGTGACATCTAATATCCAATGTAAGCTGTTTTAAATCCCCCAATGACTGCGGATAGCTTTAGCAATTTTATCAGCATTATTTTCCAAACTACTTATGTAAAAACGAACTTCAGTGGTTGTTTTATTCCACAAAAGTCGCTCACTGTCTTGATGCAGTCGCGTTCAAACCATGAGCGGCTGCATCAAGACAGAGCCTTTCCTATATATTTTGAATTACTTCCCAAATTAGGGTAAGCGCAATATTAATGAACAGAAAACTGCCCTATCTTCAGTGATGCCACTTTTAAAAAATTATAAAGTTTGTCTATTAGGGGATAGATAATTTTGCTCACTCAAGCTGGCGCAGCCTCTCCAGTCGTTGGGTGTATATTTCTGCTTACGTCTTAAGAATAACGAATTTATCGAAGTGAAAAATTATCTTTGGATTCAATTAAATAATTTAGGCTTAACACCAGGATTATCTTTGTTTCTCCAAGGATTTAAAGTGACAAAAACCCGTGGGTTTATAAGTTTTAATGTCCCTTGTAAGTGGCAACGTAAAATTAAGGGAATAGCCCCAAAAGAAGCCTGGTTTATTCTGACAAATCTTGAGAGCTTAGAGTTGGCGATTTCAGCTTATAAAAAAAGATTTGATTCGTTGGCGAAGCCTGGTGAGCGAAGCGAGGCATGGAAATGTTTAGAGATTTTAAGACAGGTGGTTATAATATAGAGGAGACTAAGGTTGAAGGTAAACGACTTATTTCTCTAGTTTTATTAATTGCGATAGCTTACACTTCCTCAACTATTCAAGGTCAGCATATTAAAGCGATGCAGCAAGGGAACAGGGGAGGCAGCGCGGTCTTGGGGGTCTCCCCCGGAGACGAAACCTGATTACGTTGAGCCTTTATGGTTGGTAGGCTATGCAGATGCATGGTTAAAACTTATTGATTAAGGCGAGCCTGTCTTACGGTAACTATCGCCAAAGGCGACGCTTGGCCGTAGGCCACGCCAAAGGCGAACGCGAACAAACCATGAGCGACTGCCGTGGTTTCCCCCGGAGACAAAACCTTAGATAGTGGAGCCTTTATAGTTAGCAGGTTATGCAGAAAAGGGTTAAATATTTTTTAATAAGGCGACCCTATCTTACGGTAAATTCAAACCATGAGCGACTGCATCAAGACACCATTGTTCATTTGTCAGACACGCCAACGAGTTCTTAAAAATTAGTCATGAAGTCATTATCTCATATTTGGTGCTCAACTTAACCTGGGTTGTGTTTAGCACATTTTTGCTTATTTGTCAATCTAATTTAGATGCGTTTGCCCTGCAACTTATCCCAAGTTTACTTAAAATTAATACTTAAAATTAATAGGGCTCTCCTAGAGTGGCTATGATAAATTCTGATCAAATAAGCGCTATAGTGCTTGCCCAGTAATGCTTTGAGTGATTGAAAAATGCAATTTCAATAAAAATGTATTTTTATAGCGGTTTTTCCCCTAATGAGGTACACATATTTTTTTACCTTTTCCCTCTTCTGACTTCACTGCTCCGAAGTCCCTGCTCCCTGCTCCCTAAAACCCGAAAACTTGTACCTTACTAGCTTAAAAAACGCTATAGTTGATTGAATCCCTTGCTATTTAAGGGGTTAAGCTCATTTCAACTACTAATTTACTATAATCAGTCTAGGAGAGCCATTAATACTTAAAATTAATCAGTAGTAACTGCTTACCCTATTAATCATTAACTCCATCACCCGTCATCTCTTCAAAGGGTAATATCTTTTCTGGACGCGCAACTTAGTATGAGGATTAGGTATAGCAGGTGTTAGAAGTCTTAGCCGGATCATTTCTTAGTAACTTATTCAGCTGAAGTTGAGGCGTTGAAATAGGTGTTGCTGGCAGACCTAACAGACAATCTAGACTTTCTGGTGAGACTGTTACAAACTGTAAACCAGCTCTATAGTTTGCTAGGGAATTTACTTTAGATTCTCTGCACCACATGACTTTAACTGTAGCAGTAACTGTGTTATTTTGTGGCAAGAAAAACTGTATTTTGATAACTTGACCGACTGGAATAGCTTTTTCACTGTAAATGCTGCAACCTCCTCGACTAATATTAACGACTGGATGACGAGCTGAGAAGAGACCAGCCAATCGATAAGAAATGGAGGTCTGTTGGCGAGGTGATCTTCTTTTTTCTCGCATGCTACTGGCATTAATCATACCCTTGACATTGGTTAAGTAAAACGTTTCCCTGTCAGCCATGCAAAGCGCGAGTGGGGGTTTACCCCAAGACCGCTTAGGTGCGCTTGACCCGTAATTAAATTCGCCACGGGTCGCACCTCTGCATCGCTTTTTATTTGTCCATTGTCTCAACCCCAGGTTTACGCTATGGTTCATCTATCTGTTTGAATCTGTATGGTTTTTGTATGAGTTAAAGAAGACATGAGATAATCGTAAGCATTTAGCGATCAGCTCTGGTCTACTAAGCTTTTGAAGCAAGGAAAACTTAGGCATTTGGCTCAGGACCGTGAGTATATGATTATTCGTGGGACTTCCCTCAAGAACCTGATAGCTGATACGCGACACGCGCTATAGCTGAAGTCAGGAGGCTAGACACTGCTCAGCTGCATGACGCTGTTGTAATAATGGAGGACACAATCTATGGCTTATTTCTGGTTCAAGGCGTTTCACTTCATTGGTGTAGTGGTTTGGTTTGCCGGTCTGTTTTATCTGGTGCGTCTGTTTGTCTATCATGCAGAGGCTTCACAAGAGCCCGAACCTGCCCAAACCATTCTCAAAAATCAGTATGAGATTATGGAAAAACGTCTCTATCACATAATTACTACCCCAGGTATGGTGGTAACGGTAGCGATGGCAATTGGTTTACTGCTAACAGAACCAGAAGTGCTCAAGCAAGGTTGGTTACATATCAAGCTGGCTTTTGTAGCCCTTTTACTGGTCTATCATTTCTATTGCGGTAGGATTATGCGACGGCTGGCTGCCAATGAATGCAGTTGGACTGGTCAGCAGTTTCGTGCTCTCAATGAGGCACCTACTGTCTTGCTGATGGTAATTGTTTTACTGGCAGTGTTTAAGAACAGTTTGCCTACAGATATTACCTCTTGGTTAATTCTTGCGATGATTATAGTAATGGCTGCCTCAATTCAGCTGTATGCCAAAAAGCGGAAGCGGGACAAAGAGAAAAGCTTGGCTACCACGTCCCAAGCAGAGCCTCAGCTTTGATTATCAACTTTGATTAATAGTCATTGGGGACCGATGTTAGTCCCCAAAGGAAAGTATAATCCCAATAGGAAAGTATAATAAGGGCTTAATCTTTTTGCCCTTGAAGTTAACCGTTGACCGTTGACGTGAACTGCATCGCCTGGGTAGAATGTTTCGTTTATTTTTCCCGACTTAACTTATCAACAACGATTAACAAACAATCGATAACATCTCAGATTTGCCTTATGTCCGCTATACCACTTAAATTAAATCTTAATGATGGTTCGGTGTCTTTTCCATTCACCGCCGATGCTGCCAAAAAATTGCAAGGTGAGCTTTACCAACTGATGCAGAGTCTGAAAGCTGCTGCTCAGGTATCTAGTGGTGGTAGACCCAAGCCTCAAAAACCGATGGAGTACCAATTTACTGGGGATGTCTTTCTTGAGATTTTCTGCAA
>NZ_JAAHHU010000283.1:0-6041 GCF_010672095.1 Moorena sp. SIO3I6
AGGTTAGCTGGTTGAAGGTTAGCTGGTTGAAGGTTAGCTGGTTGAAGGTTAGCTGGTTGAAGGTTAGCTGGTTGAAGGTTAGCTGGTTGAAGGTTAGCTGGTTGAAGGTTAGCTGGTTGAAGGTTAGGAGGTTGTTCGCCTTTGGCGTTCCGGTAGGGTAGGTTATCGGAGTTTGAACCTGTAACTTGTAACCCGTTAACCTGTAACCCGTTAACTTGTAACCCGTTAACCTGTAACCCGTTAACTTGTAACCCCTTAACCTGTAACCCTGGATTAATGACCGAGTCGTTATCAACTTTATATATAAGTTGTGCCTCTGACCATCCTGTCTTGTTAATGATGGGATTGTGATCACGATTGGCAAATTTGGCTAATGTTTTGAGATCTATGGTAGGAGCAACGGGAATCACAAAGCGAGTTTGGGGTCTAGCCCTATGAATGTGTTCAGCGATCGCTAAAGACAAAGGCACTCCCTGAGCTAGTTTGGCTGGTTTTGACCCCGGTAATAGTGCGATCACTTCAGTGGAATGTTCAAGGGTATCTTCCGTTAAACTTGCAATCTGAGAACCTGTAACCTTCAACCCCTGAGTAACCTGTAACTCCTGATTAACCTGAGAACCTGCAACCTGTAACCCCTTATTAACCTGTAACCCTCTAATCTCTGCCATTAAATCCCCCACTATGGTGAATTTATGGGCATAGGTCTTAGGCACTTGAGCGATAATATCGGGTTTCATCACTCCAAAGTGGTCAATCCAGCGGTACCAACGAGCATCCCACTCGGCATAGACAACACTGCGATACCCTAAGCGCTTACTAATCACTACTGGAAAAAATTGGTCTCCCCCTAGGAATAGAACAACCCCTTTTGGATGCCAGTCCCAGTTTTCCGCTGTCTTCCCCCACAACAAGAATGGTAAAAAATCCTGCGCTGCCTGAACCCGGTCTACTTCTGGGTAGGATTTTGCGATCGCATCTTCTTTGCCCGTGGCATGAGGGCAAGGAGATAGCACTACCGATATCCGGAGTAATGAACGGTCATTCCCTAGAGTTTGCCGCAATGCCTTCACCACTGGTCGCACCCAGGTGGTCAACTCTCCTGGGCCATTCGACATAACTAAAATATCTGCTGCTGGCACTCTTCCCCACTCCTGATTATGACTATGTGGCTTTACTCAAGGCAAAGATTACTAAATCAGGACTTACTCCGTAAGCCCTTAAAATCTTAAGTAATAATTAAGGAGGAACGATAAGTAATAGTTTTATCAATCGATAAATTTTCCTTATATATACAACTAAGCTGACTTTTGTCAATGATTTTTATTGTTTAGTTTTTTTAAGGTAAGCTGATTTAGTACTTCAGTAATTGTTAAGTAATTTTACAAAAATCAGTAATTTTTATATCGAATTGTATCAGATAACGGCTGAAACTCCCTGAAAGTATACGTTTTTTGATAGAAACTCTTTAGTTGGCAAAACAAAACCATCCCAACCAAGAGTGAGTGGTCACTGGTAGAGACGTTAGATAGCACATCTGTCAATAAAATCTAAATACGATCAAAACTATCAAAGGTGATCAGCCACTTACCGCCACTCAAGGTAAGGCACAGATAACGAATAATCAGGAAGGAGACCTAGCCGCATGTTCACTCACGTCAAGTCCACCATTAGACACATCACCCCGGAAGCCTTGAATGGGCGTCATTTGCTGAAGGTGGTCTATGTCGTGCTAGAACCGCAGTACCAAAGTGCATTATCAGCTGCTGTTCGCTCAATTAATCAAAATCAACCAGATATCGCTATTGAAATCAGCGGCTACCTCATTGAGGAACTCCGTGACCCAGAAAACTATGAAGACTTCCAACGGGATATAGCAGAAGCGAATATCTTTATCGCGTCACTAATTTTCATAGAAGACTTGGCCGAGAAGGTAGTAGCCGCTGTACAACCCAATCGCGATCGCTTGGATGCCGCAGTCGTATTTCCATCAATGCCGAAAGTGATGCGCCTGAATAAATTAGGTAGCTTCTCCATGGCCAATTTGGGGCAATCCAAGAGTGCGATCGCACAATTCATGCGTAAGCGCAAGAAAAAATCTGGGTCTTCCTTCCAAGACAGTATGCTCAAGCTGTTGCAGACCTTACCGAAAGTCCTGAAGTATATGCCCATGGACAAAGCTCAGGATGCTCGCAACTTCATGCTCAGTTTCCAGTATTGGCTAGGGGGGTCTTCTGATAACCTGGAAAACTTCTTGCTGATGCTAGCAGATAAGTATGTATTTAAGCGCGAGAAGAAAAACAGCGAAACCTCTGTCCAATTCAAAGACCCAGTGGTTTACCCAGATATGGGGGTTTGGCATCCTCTAGCACCACAAATGTTTGAAGATGTCAAGGAATACCTGAACTGGCATAGTAGCCGTCAAGATATCTCAACAGACTTAAAAGACCCTCTTGCTCCCTGTATTGGTTTAGTCCTGCAACGCACTCACCTAGTGACAGGGGATGATGCCCATTATGTAGCCATGGTGCAGGAACTCGAAGCCATGGGAGCAAGGGTGATTCCCATCTTTGCTGGTGGTCTGGATTTCTCTAAACCTGTAGATACCTATTTTTCTGAGGAACATGGCAAAACCGTAGTCCCCTTAGTGGATGCTGTGGTATCTCTAACCGGCTTTGCTTTAGTAGGAGGTCCAGCACGGCAAGACCATCCCAAAGCTATTGAATCCTTAAAACGCCTCAATCGCCCGTATATGGTTACACTTCCCTTAGTCTTCCAAACTACGGAAGAGTGGGAAGATAGTGAATTGGGACTGCACCCGATTCAAGTAGCATTGCAAATTGCCATTCCAGAGCTGGATGGTGCCATTGAACCAATTATCCTATCCGGACGGGATGGCGCAACTGGAAAATCCATTGCGTTACAGGACCGGATTGAATCAGTAGCCCGACGGGTGATGAAATGGGCGAATTTGCGCCGTAAGCCCAAGCTTGAGAAGAAAATTGCGATCACAGTCTTTAGCTTTCCCCCAGATAAAGGCAATGTTGGGTCAGCGGCCTATCTTGATGTATTTGGTTCCATCTATAAAGTGATGGAAGCCCTAAACAACAATGGTTATGATGTCCAAGACTTGCCGGAATCTGCTGAGGCACTGATGCAAGAGGTGATCCATGATGCCCAAGCTCAGTACGCTAGTCCAGAATTGAATATTGCTCACCGGATGTCGGTGATGGAGTATGAACGGTTTACTCCCTACTCCACTCGCTTAGAGGAAAACTGGGGACCACCACCAGGAAATCTTAATAGTGATGGACAAAACTTGTTAATCTACGGCAAGCACTTCGGGAAGGTATTCATTGGAGTACAACCTACCTTTGGGTATGAAGGAGACCCAATGCTACTGTTGTTCTCCCGTTCCGCAAGTCCTCACCATGGCTTTGCTGCCTATTACACCTATTTAGAACAAATCTGGCAAGCGGATGCTGTGCTGCACTTTGGAACTCATGGGTCTCTAGAATTTATGCCAGGGAAACAGATGGGGATGTCTGGAGACTGTTATCCAGATAATTTAATTGGTTCTATTCCTAATCTGTACTACTATGCTGCCAATAATCCTAGTGAAGCAACCATTGCCAAGCGCCGCAGCTACGCTGAAACCATATCCTATCTCACCCCACCCGCAGAAAATGCTGGATTATATAAGGGGTTAAAGGAACTCAGTGAGTTAATTGGGTCTTATCAAACTCTCAAAGATACTGGGCGCGGTGTTCCCATTGTTAACACCATTATGGATAAGTGCCGCTTGGTGAATCTTGATCAAGATATTGCCTTGCCCGAGCAAGATGCTAAGGAGCTGAGTGCCGAAGAACGGGATACCTTGGTCGGTCAGGTGTACCGCCGTTTGATGGAAATTGAATCAAGGTTGTTACCCTGTGGGTTGCATGTGATTGGTAAGCCACCAACCGCAGAAGAAGCGATCGCAACTCTAGTCAATATTGCTAACTTAGACCGTAGCGAAGACGAAATCATCGGTTTACCCCGGATTATTGCTAACAGTATTGAGCGAGAGATTGATGAAATTTACAGCAACAATGACCAAGGCATCTTAGCTGATGTGGAGTTGTTGCAAGATATCACCCAAGCTACCCGTGCTGCTGTTAGTGCTATGGTTCAAGCTCAAATCGACAGCGATGGACGAGTCTCTAAAGTCTCTAAACTCAACTTCCTCAACCTTGGTAAAAAAGCACCTTGGCTAGAAGCTTTGCACAATCTAGGATATACCAAAGTAGATTCCGAAGCGATCAAGCCTCTGTTTGACTATCTGGAATTCTGTTTAGAGCAGATAGTAGCAGACAACGAACTAGGAGCAATGCTCCAAGCCTTAGATGGGGAATATGTGCTGCCAGGTCCTGGTGGTGACCCGATCCGAAATCCCGATGTGCTACCGACCGGTAAGAATATTCACGCCCTCGACCCCCAATCCATTCCCACCCTAGCAGCAGTGAAATCTGCCAAAATCGTAGTAGACCGACTGTTGGCACGGCAAAAGCGAGATAATGATGGGGCTTGGCCAGAAACCATTGCGTGTGTGCTATGGGGTACGGATAATATTAAGACCTATGGCGAATCCCTAGCCCAAATTCTGTGGATGGTCGGGGTTAAGCCAGTGCCCGATGCCTTGGGACGGGTGAATAAATTAGAACTAATTCCCTTAGAAGAGTTAGGTCGTCCTCGGATTGATGTGGTAGTAAACTGTTCCGGTGTCTTCCGGGATTTGTTCATCAATCAGATGAATTTACTCGACCAAGGGGTGAAAATGGCCGCAGAAGCGGATGAACCCCTGGAAATGAACTTTGTGCGGAAACACAGTTTGCAACAAGCTCAAGAGATGGGGATTAATCTACGGCAAGCTGCGACTCGGGTGTTCTCCAATGCTTCTGGTTCCTATGCGTCCAATGTTAATTTAGCTGTGGAAAACAGCACCTGGGAAGAAGAAGCCGAGTTACAAAATATGTATCTCAGTCGCAAGTCTTTTGCTTTCTCTTCTGATAACCCAGGCACCATGGCACAGAGTCAGAAGATTTTTGAGTCGGCCTTGAAAACTGCTGATGTTACCTTCCAGAATCTTGATTCATCGGAAATTAGCCTTACTGATGTTTCTCATTACTTTGACTCTGACCCCACTAAAGTAGTAGCAAACTTGCGCAACGATGGTAAGAAACCAACCGCTTACATTGCTGATACTACTACAGCTAATGCTCAGGTTCGCACCCTATCAGAAACCGTCCGTTTAGATGCCCGGACTAAGTTACTTAATCCCAAGTGGTACGAAGGGATGTTGAATCATGGCTATGAAGGGGTCCGGGAACTTTCCAAACGCTTAGTGAATACTATGGGTTGGAGTGCAACCGCTGATGCAGTGGATAACTGGGTTTATGAAGATGTGAATACTACCTTTATCCAGGATGAAGAAATGCGTCAGCGGTTAATGAATTTGAATCCCAATTCTTTCCGTAAAGTAGTCTCTACCTTATTGGAAGTTAATGGCCGTGGCTATTGGGAAACCAGTGAGAGTAATTTACAGCTGTTGCGCGAGTTGTATCAGGAGGTTGAAGATAGGATTGAAGGAATAGAGTAGGATTTTTTGCTATAGCGGTTTTCAATTCGGTGAGGTACACAATTTAGGGAATAGGCAATAGGCAACAGGGAATAGTGAATCATATTCCCCCCTTATTAAAGTCCCCCCCTTATTAAGGGGGGTTAGGGGGGATCCCTACTCAAGGCAAACTGTACCTAATAATTATGGACAAAGCTATAGTCACAATCTAGCAATTATATATCCCATAAGGTACCTATTATCCCCCTTTGGTCCCCCTTAATCCCCTCAAATTGATCCCCCATTATCCCCCTTAATAAGCTATGCTTTATAAACATATTTCTTTACAAAAAACTTGACAAATTTTAGGAATTATGAATAGGAAATAAATAGGGCTGGCTGCATGAAGGCAGAAGGCATACCCGACAAGGCTTTCAAGCCTTTTTTC
>NZ_JAAHHU010000284.1:0-5988 GCF_010672095.1 Moorena sp. SIO3I6
CTTGAGCAATCATGTCAGTAAAAATGTTTTGGGAATATTAGGGCAAGGCAAGAGGCAAACGTTGAGGTAGGGTGGGCAGTGGCTAGCAAAGCGATTGTCAGCTTTTCAATTGGTCTTATCCACTGCCCACCCTACGGCTCACTACGGCTCACTCTATGCTATGAGGTACAAATAGATCCCCCTAAATCCCCCTTATCAAGGGGGACTTTGAGGTTTAGAAGCGTACCTCATAAATCCTATAAACGCTATAGTACTTATCACCCTGTTGTTGGCTATTTATGCAAGACGTCGATATTTTAAGTTAGTTTAAATAATTTTTATTTTTGTTAACTCAACAACTATCAAAAGGTATCAAAAAGTCAGAAGCGTTGAACGTTTTAAACATTCAACGCTTCAGTGCTATTATTACTACGGATTAAGTAACTAACGCAAATTCTTTCTCATTTGTAACGTTTGCTAATTGATTAATCAGGTTTGTTTAAGAAGTAGATGTAGGGTGGGCAGTGCTTACCAAAAGGATTGTCAGCTTTTCAATTGCTCCGCCAACACTGCCCACCCTACGGCTCTTAAATAAAACTTATATATCAGCTGACAAATCAAAATTAGCTTGTGCCTGACTTGGTGCATAATTTTGAGAGTTATTCACGATCGTACGAGACCACCGCAGTGCTTCTAAACGAGTCAATTCTAGGTTTTGGGGTGGAATCTTATGCCAGATATCCAAGCTTTGTAAGCGCTTTCTGGTTTTGCCTGCTGCCCCTACAATAAATACTTGACGACCTTTATCTAAGGCTTCTTGAATAGCATTTTCCAAAGCTAGGGTAGCGGTAACACCTAAAATAGGTACATCACTGAAATCCAGAATCAGTACATCAAAACCTTCAATGGCATTGTGTTGACGGGAAATTGCCTTGGCAACCCCAAAAATCATCGGTCCACTGAGATGAAAGAGTACAATACGACCGTCACCTTGATCCAATAGTACTTTTTCTTCCTGGGAAAGCTGAATTTCCTCATCGTCATAGGTAATGGCCTTAACACTGTCTGCTCTATGAGCACTAAGACGCTCAATGGTGAGGATATTGGCAATAAATACTCCTACTCCCACGGCCACAATCAAGTCAACAAAAACAGTCAGTAAAATCACCCCGTACATAATCAGGGATGCTTTCCAAGAAATTTTATGGGCACGCTTGAGGAAACCCCAGTCAATAATATCAATACCTACCTTGAGGGCGATACCAGCCAAAACAGCAAGGGGAATACTTTGGGTGAGGGGGGCAGCCCAAAGCACAACTACTAGTAATGCTAAAGCACGGGCGATTCCAGAAAGGGCAGTCCTACCCCCGGTTTGGATATTAACCACAGTTCCCATGGTTGCGCCAGCTCCAGGAATACCGCCAAATAAACCGGATACCAAATTACCTAAACCCTGACCCATCAACTCTTTGTTAGAGTCATGTTCGGTACGGGTTAAACTATCAGCCACCAGGGACGTTAGTAATGCATCAATGCAGCCCAGTGTAGCTAGCACCAAAGCATCAACCACCATTAACTGTAACTGTTGAGTGGTAAACACCGGTAGACGCAAACTAGGCAAACCAACAGCAATTTCCCCAATACGGCGAATATCTACCCCAGAGAAAAACACCAAAGACAAAACTGTTCCCAGAATTAAGGCTACCAACTGGGGGGGTACGATGCGTTTCCATTTGCGGGGCATCAAAACAAGAATTGCTACCGTCAAAACCGCTAAAACAGTTTCAATCGGGTTGATGTTTGCTATCAGTGTGGGCAAACTAGTAACTGTGCCAATGACGCCACCCTTAGGGCTACCTTGACCCAAGAAAGGAGCAGTTTGCAAAATAATTAGTATGATTCCAATACCCGACATAAAACCGGAAATGACGGTGTAGGGCATCAACGTAATGTATTTGCCTAGGCGCAGAAAGCCAAACAGAATTTGAAAAATTCCGGCTAACATGACCACGGTAAACGCCATAGCCATGCCGTTTTCTGGATTAGCAGCGGTAAGGTTAGCAATTACCGCTGTCATCACCACCGTCATGGGACCAGTGGGTTCAGAAATTAGGGTGGGAGTACCTCCAAATACCGCAGCAAAAAAGCCGATTAATACAGCACCCCACAAACCAGCTTCTGCTCCAGCACCGGAGGCGACACCGAAGGTAAGAGCCATGGGGAGGGCGATAACGGCGGCGGTTAGTCCACCAAAAATATCCCCCCTAATGTTACGAAAGTGAATTTGGTTAGTTAGTTGCATTGTTAAATTACATTTAGGTAATTGTTACATTACATGTAGGTAACTACTTTTTACTGTACTGCAAATACATCCATTAGATTTATTTAATGATCTTACTAAAATCATTTACTTAAGTCTATGGTCAAGACACAACCCCCAGAAACATAAGCCTTTAACTTAATATTAATAATTTATTAATAAATACATTAACTTTAAAAAAAACTCATGGCAATTATCGATTTGCTTTATAGGCAGGGGAGATAGGGAGATGGGGAGATGGGGAGATGGGGAGATGGGGAGATGGGGAGATGGGGAGATAGGGAGATGGGGAGATGGGGAGATGGGGAGAGAGATGTAGGGTGGGCAGTGCGTACCAACAGGATTGTGAGGTTTTGAATTGGTCTGAAGCACTGCCCACCTGACCAGTAATTTTATTAAAAATCTAGATGTAGGGTGGGCAGTGCAAACCAACAAGATTGTGAGGTTTTGAATTGGTGGAAGCACTGCCCACCAGACCAGTAATTTTATGAAAAATTTAGACAAATAACTCCTATTTTATAGTTAATTTGATGTCGGTATGCCGGGGAGCATGTCACTTTTGAAATTAGGTACATAGATCCCCCCTAACCCCCCTTAAAAAAGGGGGGAATTAGATTCAAAACTCCCGATTCCCGATTTCCAATTCCCGATTTCTTAATAAAAAAAAATTTTCTAAACCCCTTGACACTCTATTTATTTATTGATAAATTAATAATGTCAACAAACTCAAGAGATAATTTCAGATGAGTAACAATTTTCCTCCTTCCGACAACCAAGGTGCCTTACCCAAGAAAGCCAAGCTCCTTTTGATCGGTTCTCCTGAAAAGGTTCGCAAAACAATTAATGCCATTTATTCCCTTAAGTATGCGGAGCCGGACGAGTGGAGCACTCCGGAGCCTACCGGAAAGCCTGGTGAGGTTATGACCTTTTTGATTCGATACTTTTACATAGATTAAGATAGGAGTTTGCCAGGGTTGCCCCCTGGCAAATCAGGAATGGTGAAGGATGTTTGGTGAAGGAGGGTGAAGCAGCATGAAGCAAAATGAGTTGGGATGTTATTGCTTTTCAGTAGTTGCTGACTAACTCGGGAATCATGCCATAATTGAGATCTGAAATTATCGATTTTGAGCTGTACTTGTGGAACGTTAAAGTACAGAATTCGGTCAAGGATTGGGGTTAACCCAAACTTGACCGATTTTTTTTAGGGAGTCGGGAGTCGGGAGTCGGGAGTCGGGAGTCGGGAGTAGGGAAAAAATCCTGTGTACCTAATTAATATGAGAAACGCTGTAATTATCCGATGTATCAGTTATTTCCCGGATTGGTCAAACCGCTGTCTGATATTGGTGCGAATATCTTCCCAATCGTCAGCTGTCATTGGTGTTGGCTCTGGGCTACTTAGTCCTTTAAGAATTTCCATTTCTAGGGCGTATCTAGTTTTCTGCTTTTGGTCAGCTCGAATTAGCTCTCGAATGTACTCGCTAGCGCTGCTATAACCCCCTAAGGCTACCTGAGCTTGAATAAACTCTTTCATCTGAGAGGGCAGGGCAATGTTCATTGTCTCCATTGGGATACCTAGTTACTTACTGCTTGTTTATAGCTATATTGTCAATAATTGCCAATGGATTGTCAATGTAGAGACTGGCCCCGCACTCAACCCAACTCCAACGCCTATGTTAAGGGTTGTTATTACTTAGCCTGCGCCCTACAATAAAAAGCGGGAACAAAAAAATGTGAGCCAGCTGCAATTACCCCTAGATCAGCTATCAGCTAATGCGCTACGTCACAGCGTCGTTCGCACAGCGTGGCCAAACGCGCCCCGCGTGGCCTAAAGGCCAAGGCCAAAGCCTGTGCCACGTTACTTGAGGTGCTATCAGCTGATGCCCTTGGCTGACGGCTGACGGCTGACCGCTGACCGCTGACGGCTGACCGCTGAATGCTTACAGTCAAGCTTTTCGAGCTTTGTAGTACAAATCTATAAAATAAAATATATAAGCTGCAAGAACAATTAAGTTTAATTGTAAGAATTCAGGTGAGGGGGGTTGACAAAACTGAAAAAATCGGTAACCTAACAGCATGAGCAGAAAACTCGCACTGAACAAGCTAGAGCCAAAAGCCCTCAAACAACTGGCAAGGGAGCAGTTGGTATGGCTGATATTGGAGCAGCAAAAGTACATCAAGCAACAGACGACACTTCAAAAAAGTCATTCCCTAGTTCCCTATTCCCTATTTCCATTAATCCACAACTTGTGTACCTCACCTATTTAAGAAATGCTATATACCGATTTCAGCTTTTGACTTATAAGGAGAAACGGGATGTTAAGGGTCTTGGTGGGTAAGTCCTGTGGGAGATCAACCTGGTATTGAAAGTTTCCTGCATAACTTTTGGTGGTTAGCCGGATAAGTCTATAGATACTGAAAAATCAGCTATCAGCTATCAGCTATCAGCTATCAGCTGATGCCCTTGGCTGACGGCTGACGGCTGACGGCTGACCGCTGAATGCTTACAGTCAAGCTTTTCGAGCTTAGTAGTACAAATCTATAAAATAAAATATATAAGTTGGAAGAACAATTAAGTTTATTAAGTTTAATTTTTACATCTTTGACCCACAAAGTAAATGAATACTCCTCCCTTAGATGAGGCTCTCAAGACTTACGAAATAGCCCTTGATAACCTGGAAGATTCAGCATCACCGATGTCTGAAGAGCAAATTATTGCAGTTTTAAATGCTAGGGATTTTGTTCACGCTACTGGTCAGGCAAAAGTTTACCATTCTTATCACGAACAAAAAACCCTTGTTGCCTTGGATGTGCGCCTCAAACAAAATGCTTGGCAGATCAGCAAAGTTATTGATTTTTCTAGCTGGCGAACTAGTTTGGAACCCCCAGACACAGCTTGGTGGTGGCATTTAGAAACAGAAACGGAGCTTGCCCGCTGGCAATGGTGGGATTGGTTATGGCGAGGATTGAGCATTGCTGGCTGGACGGCGAATCTTGGCTTGTTAATCGACCTTCTGCCTCGTTTTCTGATAGCAGGCACTGGATTTGCGGGAGCAGTAGCAATTGCTTTTCCCAGTCTTTTGACCTTATTACAAGCGATAAGCGAACTAACGGAAACCGGACAAGAAGGATTTGATAAATTATTAATCCGACTGGGTATTCCCAAGCATTTTCATGCGGAAGCCCAGCTCGGGGCGACGGAGTTATTACTGCTAATCTTACTAGGTTTTCACTTTTATCTGCCCAATTTTTCTAATTTCTCTAATAGAAGAGGTTTTGAAAAGTATAAGCAAGGTCAACTCGCCAGTGCTGAAGCCCACTATCAGCAAGCGTTAGCCCTTAATCCTGATAATGTCAAAGCTCACTACAACTTAGCTGTAGTATACGAAAATTTACAACAGTTTGACAAAGCCAGAACTCAATACCAATTCGCCGTAAAAGGCGGTTTTGTCAAAGCCTATAACAACTTAGGTCGCTTGCATATTCTTAACAACAAACCCTCCTTAGCTATCCCCTTACTCTTCAAAGGTTTAGCCGGGGCTGGGCAAGCAAGCATCAAAGTTCGATACGACCTGATGAAAAACTTGGGTTGGGCTTTACTCAAGCAAGGGCGAGAGGAGCAAGCAGAACCAATTCTCCGGAGCGCGGTCTCTTTAGGCAGTAGTCCAGAAGGTATTGAAAAAATCAGCAAT
>NZ_JAAHHU010000285.1:0-5984 GCF_010672095.1 Moorena sp. SIO3I6
CTGTTGACCCAAGTCTTTGGTAGAAGTATTGGTCTAGTGGTTCGTGGTGTAATTCAGGGCATTGGTAGTAGCGTCCAAGAGGCCAGGTTTGGGAAAAATTCTGGACGTGGGAAGTAGGGGAGTGTGGCTCACATGGGTCGGGAATCGGGAGTCGGGAATCGGGAATCGGGAGCGGTGCGACCCAAGGGCGATTTACTCGCCCATTGGAAAGCGCACCGAGGGAGTCGGAACCCACCCCTAACCCCTGTCAGGAGTGGAAGAGCGGGAAATGGGGAGAATTACCCTGGGAATTATTGTGTATCCGGACTTGATATAAGTCCGGACCGGAGATCAAGCTGGTATGAAAGTTTGCTGCATAACTTTTCGTGGTTAGCTCGATAAATATGATAAATATATAGATACTTCACAATCAGCTATCAGCACTGATCATTCAGCAGGTAGTGCATTAGCTAAATACTTGCCATGAAAGTTACTATGTTAGAGGATTATCAAAAGACTTTAGAAGAGTTCTTAGATCAATTCAATGTCTCTACCAGCGGCAGCATCCTATTTTGGCAAATATATCTATTATATCTTTTTAAGTTGCCGGTAGAATCACGATCATACAGCTTAATGCGGTATGTTTATTCCAAAGTGGTATGCTCCCCTAATCCATCCCTGTTGAAGAAGAAAGTTATCGAAATTTTATTAATCAGAGATGCTCTAACTCAGGGATTATCAAGTAATATTAAACCCTTAGCTTATGTTATAGTAACGCTTGTTGAAGAATTAGACAATAAACTGAAATCAAATGCTGAAAAACTGATTCAATTTATTGATTTAGCTCAGTATCGAGATAATTTACGAAAGCACCCCGATGCTTGGTGGTGGTATTTGGATGTTTACGCTGAGCAAAAAGAAATACAATCTCACCCTTGGAATCGCTTTGACTGGTTAGTTAGAGTAGTCAGAGTTATTGTTTGGACGGGAAACTTAGCCCTTTTAGGAACACTGGCTAGCCTTTTCCTCAGTAGTGGTTCGGGTTTTTGGGGCGCAGTAACTATTGCTTTACCCAGTATATTGTCATTACTTCAAGCTCAAAGCGAATTAACAGAAACAGGCAAAAAAGGATTTGATAATCTGTTAAAAAGACTAAAAATTCCTCAACACTGGCACGAGGAAGCTAAATTAGGATCGAGTGTCTTAATCCTAGTATTTATGTCAGCCATTTGGTTTAATTTACCTTCTATCTCTAATCGCTATAAACGAGAAGGTCAACAATTACAATATCAGCAAAACTTAGCGTCGGCTGAAGAGAAATATTTAAAAGCCATTAAATTAGACTCAGATAATTTAGATGCTCATTATCAATTAGCAACTCTCTATGAAGAAGTACAAGATTTGGCTAATGCTAAAAAACAATATCTAATTGCCGCCAAAGGGGGTTATTTGGATGCCTATAATAATCTGGCCTATTGGTACATTCGGGAAAATAAGAATGGCGAAGCGGTAGAATTACTCAATCAAGCCTTAAAGCTTTTAGAGAAAAAGGAAAGTAATCTTGAACAGTTAACGGACAACAAAAAACTAAATTTACAGACTCAAAAATATAGCTTATATAAAAACTTAGGATTGGCAAGATTTAAGCAAAAGCGAGATGATGATGCTATTCCTTATCTGATGATTGCGATTAGTATTGCCAAAAATCCCAAATACCAGAAATATATCCGAAATCCTGGGGCATCTTTTTGTATTTATGCCCAAATCTTGCAAAACCAAGATCAACAATCCTCTCAGGCCAAGCAAAATTGGCAACAATGCCATCAATTAATTGAGTCTCGTCTAGCTGCGGGTGAGACCATTAATTCTGAAGAGGATCGATGGTTATATGAAGCCAAACAAAAGTTAAAGTAAAAAAATGAAGAATTCTGTCTTTAATTCTAAAAGTGCAATTCCAGCTGTTTTGAGCTTAATACTGATGGGAGGTGAAACTCCTGTCGAGACTAATTATCCTGTCGAGACTAATCCTAATGCTATCCATATCCTGCTTGATTTTACGGGGAATGTCCAAGTTAAAAAGACACAATGGAAGCAATTTCATCCAGCTGATTCTGGTATTACCCTCAATAGTAACGACCAAATCAAACTAGGAAGTAATGCTTCGGTCACTATTTATTGCAGTAACCTTGATCAATTGACAGTGACCCAACCTGGAACCTATCTTGTGTATCAGGGATGTCCTGGAGGAGAAGAGATTATTAGATTATGCCCAGAGTGTAATAATGATACACGCCGTCCTCTTGGTACAAAAGAAGAGAGGTTACAACAACTGCCCTATCTGATCAGCCCTCGTAATACTTTGGTTTTCAATGAGTCATTAACCCTTCGCTGGAATGGAGTGTCAGGGGCAAGCCAATACACGGTTAAGGTGGGAGACTGGGAACGGCAAACCAATGAAACGCAAATAGTTTATGACGGTGAATTGAACCCAGGGGAGTTTTATGAAATCACCGTAGTAGCAGATAATGGAGTTTCTTCTCAAGACGAAGATAGTGATGGTCAATATAGTTGGTTTATTGTTTTAGAGGAAGAGGAAGCAAAAACTTTACAGGAACAAGTAGCTGTTATCAAGCAGCAGGAATTAAGCCAAGAACAAGAAGGATTAATTTTAGCTTATTTTTACCGAGGAAATGAATTAAATGCTGAGGCGATTCAGGTATTAGAAGGGTTAGTGAAGTCGGGAAGTCAGACAACAACGGTTTATCAGTTGTTAGGGGATATTTACCGGCAGGTCGGATTGAGTTTAATGGCGAAGGAGGTTTATGAGCAAGGCTTGGCATTAACAACAGAAGAGGAGAATAGCGACGTTAAGGCCATGATGCAAAGGGGATTAGCAGAGGTGGAATATACGTTAGGTAATAGGGATGATGCGGCAGAGTTATTAGAGAAAGCAAAGGCCAGTTATTCGGCATTAGGGGACGAGATACAGGTAGAAGCGTTAGCAAAACAAATAAATAAGGTTTTAGAGAGGGATTAATGATGAAAAAGGGTTTAAGAAGGTTATTGATATCATCTATAGTTGCTGTTGTCGGGGTCATGGTATTCTGAATAGGGATGCAAGAACCAATGGTGGAACAGGCAATGTCTCAGGTTTCAAAACAAGAGGAGTTAGCGGAGGCAGAAAGATTAAATCAACAGGCGGAACAGTTATATCAGCAAGGAAAGTACAATGAAGCCATTCCCTTAGCAGAACAAGCTTTAGCGATTCGTAAAAAGATATTTGTAAATAATCATCTTGATGTAGCCACAAGTCTCAACTACCTAGCATTACTTTACAAATTACAAGGAAGATACGCCGAAGCGATTCCCTTAGCAGAACAAGCGTTAGCGATTCGCAAAAAGGTACTGGGAGACAACCATCTTGATGTGGCAGCCAGTCTCAACAACCTGGCAGAACTTTACAAGTTACAAGCAAGATACGCCGAAGCCGAACCCCTCTACCAACAGTCCTTAGCCATCACAAAGCAACAGTTAGGCGACAATGATTTGTATGTAGCAACCGGTCTCAACAACCTGGCATTACTTTACAAGTTACAAGCAAGATACACCGAAGCTGAATCCCTCTACCAAAAATCCTTAGATATCAGAACGCAACAGTTCGGGGACAATCATTTTTATGTAGCAACCAGTCTCAACAACCTGGCAGAACTTTACAAGTTACAAGGAAGATACGCTGAAGCCGAAAACCTCTACCAACAATCCTTAGCCATCACAAAGCAACAGTTCGGGGACAATGATTTTTATGTAGCATCGAGTCTCAACAACCTGGCAGGACTTTACCAGTATCAAGGAAGATACGCCGAAGCCGAACACTTCTACCAACAGTCCCTAGACATCAGAAAACAACAGTTAGGGGACAATCATCCTGATGTAGCATCCAGTCTTAATAACCTGGCAACACTTTACGTCTCCCAAGCAAGATACGCCGAAGCTGAACCCCTCTACCAACAGTCCTTAGCCATCACAAAGCAACAGTTCGGGGACAATCATCCCAAGGTCGCAGCCACTCTCAACAACCTGGCATTACTTTACTTCTCCCAAGGAAGATATGCCGAAGCCGAACCCCTCTTCCAACAGTCCTTAGCCATCCGAAAACAACAGTTAGGGGACAATCATCCATCCGTAGCAACCGGTCTCAACAACCTGGCAGGATTTTACAAGTTACAAGAAAGATACGCCGAAGCCGAACCCCGCTTCCAACAGTCCCTAGAGATCAGAAAACAACAGTTAGGGGACAATCATCCTGATGTAGCATCCAGTCTTAACAACCTGGCAGACCTTTACCAGGATCAAGGAAGATACGCCGAAGCCGAACACTTCTACCAACAGTCCCTAGACATCAGAAAGCAACAGTTCGGGGATAACCATCCCAATGTGGCAGAAAGTCGCAACAACCTGGCAGACCTTTACAAGTTACAAGCAAGATACGCCGAAGCCGAACCCCTCTACCAACAAGCCTTAGACATCAACAAGCAACAGTTAGGGGATAACCATCCCAAGGTAGCAATCACTCTCAACAACCTGGCAAGACTTTCCGAGTCCCAAGGAAATACAAGTCGTGCTATTGAATTGTTAAGCCAAGGACTTAGGATTGAAGAATATAATCTCTCCGAAAATTTGGTGGCAGGGGATGAACGCCAGAAACAAGATTACATGAGGAAAATTTCTGGGACGACTGATTGGGCTATTTCTCTCAATCTTCAATCTGCACCCAATAACCTAGAAGCAACTCGTCTAGCACTTAAAGCTATCTTTGAACGAAAGGGACGTATCCTGGATGTCTTAACCAACAGCTTACAAATTCTGCGGCAACGTATTGATGACCCCCAAAGTCAAGAATTATTAACTGAACTGATCGCCACACGCACCCAACACGCTAACCTGATCTTCAAGAAGCCAGAAGATTTTCCTTCTCCCGACGTTTACCGTAAACTACTCACCGAAGTTGAAAACAAAGCCAAACAACTTTCAGACCAACTGAGTCGTCGTAGTGCCGAATTCCGTAATCTATCCCAACCCATTACCCTCGAAGCTATTCAAAAACAAATTCCTGCTGATGCTGCTTTAGTGGAATTGGTACGGTATGAAAGCTTGGGAAAACCTCACTATGCTGCTTATATTATCTATCCTAACGGTGAAATAAAAGCCAAGGATTTAGGAGAAGCAGAAGCCATTGATAAAGCAGTAGAAAAATTGCGTAAACGACTCCGAGTTTCTCACCCCAGAACTATCAAAACACTCAAAGCTGCTGGCAGAGATTTGGATGAAATGGTGATGCAGCCTGTGCGCCAACTATTAGGAGAGACTAAAACCATTCTTTTATCTCCCGATGCTACACTCAATTTAATTCCCTTTGAAGCATTAGTAGATGAAAATAACCAATATTTAGTCGAAAATTATCAAATCACCTATCTCACTTCTGGAAGAGACTTACTGCGACAAAACCCCAACAATAACCGACAATCTCCCTTAGTCATCGCCAACCCTAACTATCAACAGCAGGGAGAAGTAGTTGCCCTTGATGCTTACCGTTCCATTGACCTATCTCAGCGTGTTTTTATGCCCCTGAAAGGCACACAACAAGAAGCAGAAACTATTAGTTCAATTTTCTCACAAGCCCTGACTTTAATGGGTAACAAAGCCACCAAAAATGCCCTCAAACAAGTGAAGAATCCTGATTTCCTCCACATTGCCACTCATGGATTCTTTGAAACCTCGTTAAAAAACCAAAACTATGTTGATAATCCCCTGCTTCGTTCTGGGTTAGTATTTGCTGGTGTAGAAAAACAACAAAGTGGGGAGGATAATGGAATTCTAACCGCATATGAAGGCACCCTCTTAAATCTGGTCGGGACTCAATTAGTGGTATTATCCGCTTGCGATACTGGAATTGGTGATATTAGCGCGGGGGAAGGTATTTATGGGTTGCGTCGTGCTTTTGTAAT
>NZ_JAAHHU010000286.1:0-5954 GCF_010672095.1 Moorena sp. SIO3I6
GATGGGGATTGGCGATCTCAGGCAAACGACTCATGAACACAGTGCTTCAACTCGTTTTGTCATATAGATTACAGGCTACTCAGCCCGTCATTGAGTTCTCTTTAGATTTTCTTTACAAATCAGCTCTGACGTTTATAAGGAGCATGGTAAGCTAAGACAATATCTTCAGGGGGAACACCCCATTCTACTAATTCATTCGCCACGCCAATTTCTGTGCCATCATGTTGTATCCAAATTTTGTCGTTTTTAAGGTCAATTTGGAGAACACAGCCTCTTAAACGCCGATTGCCATGCCACCCCACATTCATCAGTTGATAGTGATCTCCTTGAACATCAAAGATTTTTTGGACTTCAATATCTCCATCTTAAATACGGGAAGGGGACTCCCGTTATAAACGTTAGTTTTAGCGGGAGGGGAATTCCCGCAGGTCAATAAATTGAGCGAAGCGCGAATCATTGCTAGTTAGACGCATATTCGTATCCGTCAGCTTTAAATATTATTCTCAGATACTTTGGATGAACATCGAACTTCTTCTCGGGAGTCTGAAGTACAAAACTTGGACGATAACGAATAGCTATCCGTCCTGTATACTGCCCGGCATATTTTCCTTTCTTTATGTCAGCTTTGACGATATCTCCTGTCTGAAAGCCTTTAAACGACTTAGCAGAAGGAGCATGAGCCTTTGGAAACCCGTATTTATTAGGTCGGCACCTTTGACGAATACCATGACCTTTAGCTGTTACTGTTAGTGGCTTTGTTCCGTTCAGTAATATTTGCTCAGGGGTGGTTTTACCAACACAAAGAGCATCGATCCAGTGAGTTTTTCCGAGACCCCTAGTCTTGCGATTAAACTTAGTCAATCCACCCGAGCCTGTTTCGACGGGTAATCCAGTTGATTGTAGTCTTCTCCATAATTCCCAACGGGTTGAGTTGACGACTGCGGCATCTTTTAAAGGAATTTTTGCTTTAGCTAATACTTTTTTGAGAATTGCTGGTTTTTTCTTTAAAAATTTTTCAATGGGGTCATTACCTTTTTTCTGATTACAACACCGACAAGCAAGGGTTAGGTTGCTGACCCGATTGCTGCCACCTTTTGATTTTGGGACAATGTGTTCAACTTCTAAGGGCGTATTCATAGCACCACAATAAACACAACTGTGTCCCCATTTGGCAAGAAGGTACTCTTTAACCTCAAACCCGTATAGCTCGCCATGTTGATATTCAACACCTGATACTTCTGGATTTTGCATCTTCTGAGTATCAAACCGCACTAGCTCTTGAGATATTGCAGTCACTGGACACAACTTCCTCAGTCGTCTTACCCAAGTCTCAACGTTAAATATTCGACTCATTAGTGACGGAGGTAACCACCCTTCTGGGCGCTTCCGATTAAGAAATCGAGGCTTGCGGTAACGAGTTTTTCTGTTTCGCCTACCTCGCCTTAAGGCTCTTCTGGATTCTAAAGAATTCTTGATACTCTGTCCTCGATGGTTAATTTCTAATGCACTTGTCACTCGTCCAGTCTGTTCTTGAATAACAGCTATTCCGGTTGTTTTTGAACCAGGATCTATTTTGATTCTGTGTGGATGAGTTACAGAATTATTAACACTTCTGTCCTGCATGATAATAGTGAATGGATAGCGCTTAAATACTTTAGCCCTTCTTTTCTTAAGTAGTTCCCTAGCTCGTGCCGGGTGGCATGGATCCAGGGGTTTTTTATTTTGATCTAAAACGAAAACTCGCATTACTTTGAACACTCCACGATGTGGGTAAAGTTTGCCTCGACAATGTTATAAGAGCTTGAGAGGTTAACAACACTTCCTTAACTCGCTACAGATGTTTAATTGTTAACAACAGAGCTGAAGGCTGGCACGCACCTACAGGTGTTATAACTCAAATAACGTAGACCTAATCTAAGTCTCAGTCTGGTCAACTATGAGCTTCTACAAGCTCCCGCTATAGTCCCATAGGACTTAGCGGTGAGTTATTGACATTTAGGTTTATATTGCCCGTATTCATTGATGATTTTTTTGACTAATTCTCTATAGTGATTTAGTTTTTCCATTGTTTAATAAACTCTTGATTGATATCATATATAGCATTTTTTTTTAGATGTAAACATAAGAGTGATGGTAAAAGGGAGCAGGGAGCAGGGAGCAGGGAGCAGGGAGCAGGGAGCAGGTAACAGTAGTAAAGAGCTCCGAATAATTTTTGATGTTATGAGAAATTAGCAATATTATTCATGACCTATTTAGAAATGCTATTCAATTAGTTTGGGTAGTGTTTTAGAAGTCAATTCCATTACTGATTCCTATCGGTTTATCCCCCAAAACTAAACTATAGCGTTTATCGTAGCTATGAGGTACACATTATTTTTTCCCTCTTCCCTCTTCCCTCTTACCTCTTCCCTCTTACCTGCTCCCTGCTCCCTGCTCCCTGCTCCCTGCTCCCTAAAAACCATAAATTTGTACCTCACAAGTCGTAGAATTGCTATATTAATTTATAGAAGCAGTTGCTTTAGTCTTTGGCGAAAGGCTCGTAATGCAGGACTTCTCCCGGTTTCACGGCTTTGAGCTAAAACGTCTGCTACCAGATCCCTAATCGGTAATCTGGGGAAGGTCGGACTGGTGGTAACTTGCCGGTACTCACCTCCTTGCAACAGGTCAATCCTGAGTTTATTTTTTTCATAGCGCCAGAGTTCAGGCACACCTAAGTTGCCATAGACATCTAGTTGAGTCTTGGAGGTAACATCCACTTCAATGGCTAGATCTGGCGGTGGGTCAATAGTGAGATCGACGCGCCGCTTGCCTCGCATTCTAGCGTGGTTTTGGATGTAGAAGCATTGATCTGGTTCAATGCCACTGTCCATATTTTCTCCCTTGAAGGTAGTGGAACCAAAGCACTCGCAGTCGATTTCTAACTCATCAAGCAAAATTTTCACTAAATCACCGAGCAGTTCTTTATCGACTTCCTGTTCTGGGGTAGGCATTCTGATTTCTAAGGTTCCGTGGCTATAGGCAATACGGGCAGAGCGATGTTCCCCTAGTTCTTCCAGAACAGACTCAAATTCAGCCCACTTTAGGTTATGAATCAACAGTCTTTGACCTGGGGGAACGGTAAGTTGTTGGAGTAGGAGAGTAACAGCCATGGTGAATGTTCTATGATTTCGGATTGTGGATAAAGATCAAACGTTAATTTAATACCAATCGACCAATAGCTTTGAGAGCAGCTAAAACTTGCTCCAGTTCATTTTCCCTGTCAATAGATAAGGCGTAGGAACGACCATAGATGGGAACATCTGCTGGTTGGAGTTTAACAAACACAAACTCTCTCCCATTGACTAGAAAACCAAACCTTGGCTTGTCACTGTTGGATCCATCCAGCATATAAGCTAGAGCTTGAGGCAGTGCTGCCATCACATCAAACTTGGTACTTTTGGATTCGATCACCAGTATCCAAAGTCTCTGTCGCACTACTAAAACATCTATCCTGCCTCTTACAATTACTCGATTGTCTTCAGCAGCAATTGCCACAGAAGTTTCAGTTTTGATTGAAAAGGGGGGTTGAAAGAATCCAGCGAGATCGAGTAATGGTGATAGAACCACCATTTTTACAGCCTCTTCTAAGAGAGGGCGGCGATTAACCAAGTTAAAGTAGTTACTGCGGACTCTTTCCAGAGAACGTTTTTCCTGATCCGTTAAAGAGGGTAAGTTGTCTTGCCATTCTCGAAAAAATTGATGATCAGTTGTTAATTGTAGTTTAAAGTGTTCTTGCAGTTCTTCTAGGCTAAGATCTTGAGCTTGAATAGTTTGAACCATAATGAGTCATTGGTTGAATACAGTAAAAAGTAGTAGGGACGTAGGAGGTTAAGTCCATAGGAAAGTGAAAAGTAATCCCTTTTGATTCCCAATTTTTCCAAGAGGTCTAGTCTGATTTTAGGCAACTAAGGCATAGCTACCCTTAGTGAGAGTGCTCTTGGAGCCAGTTGAGTAAATCCTCACTGGTCTTAAAATCCCAGATTGCTTCTGATAAGCGTTCTAGATCTTGGGCATTCAAGGCTTCAAGCAATGCGTTCGCGTAGCGTCGGCTTCGCCGAATCGCATTACTTGTTAGTTTTCCAAAGCGGCGCTCAAGCTGTCGCAATAGTAAGCTTCTTTCGCCTTCTAGTATTGCCTTTTGTCTTGCCTTTTGTCTTGCCTCTTGTCTTCCCTCTTCTCGTCCTTCCCTTTTCGCTAGACTCAATGCACCTCGCCAGTCCTCCCAGAACATCTCCTGTTTGCGGATCTTTTCCAATTCTTCTACACTCAAGCCAGCTTGATTTGCTATAGTTAAAGCTTGTTCCAGCTGTGGGATTTCCCTCATCTGATCAGGAATAACTTCTAAGCTGGGAGCATCTTTGATAAAATAGATCCACTTATCTACCACACTTTCTAACTCTTCCAGCTGCTTAGTAAATTTGGGAAGTTCCACAAACACCATCTTTAATTCATTTTCCTGATAAGGCAAGTGGTCTTCTTCTTCTTGAAAGTAAAAACTGCTAATGACTTTCTCTGTTGAAGGGAACAGCTTAAAATCAGTGATAGTTAAAGCAATGACCGGATTGAGATCGAAATATCCCTGTCCTGATTTTAGTTGATTTCCGTAGGTTTTGCACAAATTATAAACGACTCGCTTCTCGAAAGCTTCCACATTCCAGAGTTGCATTTCAATGATCACAGTCGTTTGATATTCTAATACTGCCTTAACATCCAGATAGGTGTCTTTTAAATCAACCACATCCCCCGCACTGTAGGGATCAATAATTTCTAAATCTTGGATGACCGAATTCCCGGAGTAAATCATGGCATTAAGGAAGGAAATCAGAATATCTTTACTCTGATCTGATCCAAATATTTTCTTGAAAGCAAAGTCAGTTTTAGTACTGATGAATTTCATGGTTTTACAAGGTTAATTAAAGCGTTTAGTTATTAGCTAATGTGTTGAATTTTATAGTAACAGTTTTGGCTGGGAGGGTTTGCACTATAATCAGTTATATAACAGGGAACAGGGAACAGGGAACAGGGAACAGGGAGTAGGGAGTAGGGAGTAGGGAGTAGGGAACAAAAATTATCACAATTCCTACACGGATCCCTATATAGCGCTACGGGCAAGGCAAGAGGCAAAAGGCAAAAGGCAAAAGTGCGCTTTCCGCATCTAATTATTAAATTCGCCACGGGTCGCACCTCAAAGTTGACGTGCATTAGCTTTTCAGCTTTTATCAATGTCCTAACTTTAATGCATAGTGCTATATAGCGGTTTAAAAAAAGGTGATGGACAAATTTTGTCGTTGAATAAATACGGGATGATTTTAATAGTTTTGTGCCATGGGTATCTTGCCGTGCCATGGGCATCTGGCTGTGCCATGGGCATCTGGCTGTGCCATGGGCATCTTGCCGTGCCATGGGCATCTTGGTGGAACGGGCATCTTGCCGTGCCATGGACATCTTGGTGGAACGGGCATCTTGGTGGAACGGGCATCTTGCCCGTTTCAATTTCCGGGCGGGCAGTATGCGGGCATCTTGGTGGAACGGGCATCTTGGTGAAACGGGCATCTTGGTGGAACGGGCATCTTGGTGGAACGGGCATCTTGCCCGTTTCAATTTCCGGGCGGGCAGTATGCCCATGCCACTCATATTAATCCCTTGATTCAGAAGCGATGCAGCGCGGTCTTGGGGGTTTCCCCCGGAGACAAAACCTTAGATAGTGGAGCCTTTATAGTTAGCAGGTTATGCAGAAAAGGGTTAAATATTTTTTAATAAGGCTCCACTATCTTACGGTAAATTCAAACCATGAGCGACTGCATCAAGACAATGCCGTATCCCCAAGAGAGATCCGGTGGATTGCTGAAAAGTCGGGATTGATAATCGTGATTTTTTTGGCATCATGGAAGTAGCTCCTATTTAGGTGGGAGGAA
>NZ_JAAHHU010000287.1:0-5942 GCF_010672095.1 Moorena sp. SIO3I6
TGAAGGTTAACGACTTAACCTTTGAGCCAGTGTTAGCTGGGCCAGTAACCGTTGCGCCAGGACAAGAATTAGCCATAGATTTACGAGGAAAGAAAGATGCGATCGCAACTCGCCTCCAACCCTGTACAAGAGGAGACCAATGTCTTGCTCCCTACCTGCCCGCATCCTTTACACTCCAACAGGGACAAGGGTCACAATTCCCGATTCTGATCACAGGAGTACGCCGGGGAGATAACTTAACCGCTCAGATCAAGAATTTCTCCCTAGCTACTCTTAATCTCACTCCTGGTTTGACCTACGGTATTCCCGGTAGATTGGACGGTGAGGTAACAGGGCAAGCAAACCTGAATCTTTTCACCCTAGAAACCTCTGGTCGTAATACTATCGACATTAAGCAACTTGCTCTCGGAGAAATCAACGCTAAACAAGTTAGTGCTAACTTCTCCTATCAAGATGACATTGCCCAGATCGCATCAGCTGCTTTAATCTTGGGCAACAGTCGATATTTATTCAAAAATGGTCGATTTAATCTCAAGTCTCAAGAAATAAACGGCAAGCTTACTATTCCAGAAGCCTATATTGAAGAGCTACTGACTATTGTCAAACATGTTGATATTATCGACATCGCCCAAGGATTCCAAACTACTAATTATTCTACTACTAATTCCTCTAGTGATCAAATTGGTAGCAATAAATTTGGCAACGCTGACCAATTACGACCATTGCCTAGTATAACAGCAGGCTCCCTAGCTAATCTCCTACGACGGTTTGCCAAAATTAATGCCCAAGACGAAGCTGTAGCTAACCCCTTAGATCCTACTACACTCCTGACTAATTTAGATATTCGAGGTAAGTATACTGGGGAAATTGCAGTTGCCGGTATCTTGACTAATCCTAAAGTAAATTTTAATGTCGAGGGCAACAACTGGCAGTGGTATGCTAATTCTCCCAATCAAGTAATTGTGCTCAACCAATTACTTGCTAAAGGAAGTTACGACCAAGGTGTGATTACTGTCCAGCCAGCCCGAATGGAATTGGGGGAAACTGTCTTAGCATTTCAAGGACAGCTTGCCCAAGAAAGCAACTCCGGAGACTTCCTCCTCCAGAATCTATCTTTAGAGACCGTTAGCAACTTAGCAAGCAATTTTGTCACTATTCCCTTTGAGATTGCAGGTAACTTAAATGCCCAAGGCCAGCTGGGGGGTAGTCTCACCAATCCCGAAGTCACCAATGGGCAAGTCGCTGTTGTAGATGGCACCATCAATGATACCTCCCTAGATGATGTTGAAGTAACTTTCGACTATGTTGATTCTCGTCTTGACTTTGATACCAACAAACCAGATTATCTACAAGCCTCTGGTAAAGTCCCCTTTCCCCCCAAACCAAATAGCGATCGCATCGATATCAACCTCAAGCTAGCAACTCCAGCCATGGCACTCCTGAGTGTCGTGACTCAAGAACAAGTGGCATGGGTGGATGGAGAGGATAGAACCGCTGATATAGAACTCAATGTTAGCGGACGTTTGGAGTTAGCAGATGCTATCAAAATTAAAGACTTATCAGGAACATCTGAGGTTAATATCCAGAATGGCACTATCAAAACTAAGTTGTTAGAGGATGACTTTACTCTCAATGTTGTAGGCAAGTTTAAGTTAGATGATCAACGCTTGGAAGTAGTAAACTATCCAGATACAGAAGGTCAAAAAACTCTCGAAGGTGACCTAGCAGGGATTGGATTTTCTGTTTCCGGGGAATTGCCGATAGTGTCAAATAGAACAAACACCTCCAATCCCCTAACCCTGAACATTCCTCAAGATAACCTAAAATTAGCAGGGCTCTATGAAGGTGGAGTAGGCGGTAATGTCGTGATTACTGGTTCAGCATTGCGTCCAGTTATTGCAGGAAACATTAGCTTAGAAAATGGCCAAGCCTTTATCCCCAAGGCACAGGAAACTAAGACCGAGGAAAGTGACGAAAAAACCGTTAAGAATACGTCTAATCAGACTCCCTCAGTAGTTCGTAGTCGCAACAATAATCAGTTTGTGCCTAGGTTAAAGAATTTTCAGGTGAGTTTGGGAGATGAGTTAAGAGTGCAACAGTTTCCCCTATATGATTTTCGACTAGCTGGTGATTTAACCCTCAACGGTCCTATCAATGGCAATCTCCAAAACTTAACAGGATTGGGAACAATTAAGCTGCTACGTGGGGAAGTTGATGTATTAGAAACCGAATTTGTGGCAGACAGGCGGCACAGTAACACTATTGTATTTGTACCAGAGCAGGGATTACTCAATCCCAATTTAGATCTTAAATTTACCACCATAGCCTTTGAGCCTTCTGGTGCCTTACGTCAAAGACGGATTGATAACGAAATCCTTGAGAATGTGCTGCAGTCTTCTCGACCCGACCAAGTAAAGATAACCCTCGCGATCAAAGGTCAAACTAGTCAAATTCTTGCCCTAGGAGGAGAGAAAGATTATTGTGCTGATCAGCAAATTACCAGTAGTGGACTAGCTAAACTTGGTTCAAAAACAACCATCTTGTCTCGCCAACAATTCCAAGAGCTTGCTGAATGTGTTTATGGCGAAGCTATTGCTAATAGTGAAGACAAGGAGTTTCTATTTTCCCCCATTGTCACCTTAAGCAGTACTCCTCCCCGCAGTGAAAGTGGAATTATCGCTCTGCTCGGTAACAGTTTTATTACCCAATTTCAGACTATCGCTAACAGCAACGAACGAGAAATAGCTGAGTTAGTGATTACTCAGTATGTTGTTCGACCAATTATCAAAAATATTTTATTCACCGTTGAAGAAAAAGTCAGTAATGTCGGGAGATCCATCGGATTAGCTGATCTACAGGTTTACCCAACCTTCGATGCCGTTTATGATTTGGGACAAACTTCCTCAGTTGAATTGAGTTACGACTACGTGTTTAATGAGGTACAAGTTAGATATAAATTGCAATTTTGATTAGCTATAATTTAGAATTTAAAATTTAGAATTTAGAGTGCGTAGGGTGTGTTAGGGGCGGACTTGCCCTCATTTTCCGCCTCGTAACCAGTGTTGCAATAGTCCGCCCCGTAACGCACCACCGGGTCAAACAGTTGAAATAGTCTATTATCCCTATTCCCTATTCCCTGTTCCCTGTTCCCTGTTCCCTGTTCCCTTTCTTATACTATTTTTTCAAAATACTACAAATAAGTTCCCCTGGACCGTTCTGTTGAAATGGCACAACAGTTCTGTCTTTCTTAACTCTAATGCGATCGCGACAATTATATATTTCTATAGGAGTAGCAACGCCATTAACACTAACTGATGCTCGATATTCCCATGGATACTTAGCACTCCGCTTGATGCTAAGGATGCAAATCCGGTTGTTATTTTTAGTGCGGCAGTAGGAGAAAGCAACAGCGGGAGGAGCAAAGGCAAAGGATAATGTTAGCAACAGCAATAACGTAGTTAGGTATTTTTTCATTTTTGAAAGTTGTTATTGGAGAGAATCGGGAATCGGGAATCGGGAATCGGGAATCGGGAATCGGGAATCGGGAATAAAATTTAGATTTACCTGACTAGACTAGGAAACGCTAGATTATAGTTTCAAAGATAGATTGTTGCACAACTTGGAAAAAATATAAAGAGATCTAGGTTACGTAAATAAATTTTGATAATTGTTGTTCTCTGTTTCCTGCTCCGAAGCGGGTGCATATCATTAAAGCTGTTTGACCTGGTGGGTGGAACGGGCATCTTGCCCGTGGTGCGTTACGGTGCGGGCTGTTTCAACAAGGCGCGAAGAGGGGAAAAATTAAGGCTCGCCCGCCCCTAACGCACCCTACGAACTGATAGCTGATAGCTGATAACCTTCAACCATCTAACCTTCAACCAAATAACCTTCAACCATCTAACCTTCAACCAAATAACCTTCAACCATCTAACCTTCAACCATCTAACCTTCAACCATCTAACCTTCAACCATCTAACCTTCAACCTCATAACCTTAAACCTGCTAACCAAAAAAAAGTAGCCGCAGAACTATGTTCCACGGCTAGGAATTGTTACTTATGTCTCAACTTTGTAAACCCATCCGGACGTGATCCGATGTGATTGGCCTTTGGCCAGGGGGCAAAGCCCCCTGAAATTTAAGCCCTTAACCCAGAGTTAAGTATTTCGTCATTACCGTGATGAATTCCCCAGGAATCTCAGTTGCCTGAAGGGGGCTCCATTCGTCAATTTGGGCGTAACCCCGTGCATAAAGGGTATACATGGTGTTGTTTATTGCCTGGCGAGAGCCCTGTCTTGATGCAGTCGCTCATGGGGGAAACCCCCAAGACCGCGCTGCATCGCTTCAAAATGTGCTTAATGGGGTATTTTTTGCGGAAAGGTTCCTGAGGAGTATTACTAGGAGTGATATCCTCAGGATTGTTTTCTGGATTAGGGCGAAAATTGTCAGACATAGTTAACAATTCGTTGTTAAGTTTATAAATATAATCATAACGATAATATTTAAATTTGTCAAGGGGTTTTATAATTTTTTTTCGGAGGGGTAATTGAAATAAAATGTACGGTTATGGAATGGGATATTGTTTTTTAAGGGAGTAGGGAATCGGGAATCGGGAATCGGGAATCGGGAATCGTGAACAAATTACAGAATCAAAATGTTAGCGTGCGCGTGGCATTTTTTTCAGAGAATCGAATTTCTTGGTTCTTCAGTACCTGCTATGCTAAATTTCAGGTAAAAAAAACAGAAAACTTACTCTACAAGCGATGCAGCGCGGTCTTGGGGAGCCAGTGCGGTCTTGGGGAGGCAGCGCGGTCTTGGGGGTTTCCCCCATGAGCGACTGCCGTGGTCTCCCCCATGAGAAACTGGCGTGGTTTCCCCCACTCGCGCTTTGCATCAAGACAGGATTCTGAGGCTATTTACTTAACAAGTATTTCTAAATACTGCCTCTTTCCACTGCTCCCTGCTCCCTGCTCCCTTCGTCAAATTGTTAAGTTAAAATAACAAGTACGGAAGAGCTAAAAAAAATCATTTCATTAAACAAGAAAGCCAAATTTGGACTCAGTTACAACAGTTAGGGTTAAAGCCAGGAATAGCTTTTTATCTTCGTTCGCGTTTGGCCTACGGCCACGCGGGGCTCGTTCGCGCAGCGGAGGCCTACGGCCTAAAGCGTCGCCTACGGCGAGGTATAAAAATTACTAAAACCAAACAAGTAGTAGGATTTGATTTGGCAACTAAAGAACTATGACTCTGATTCAGTCTACCTTCTAGCTTCCTTGTCACCCCATCAGCATTATTTTTTTGACCACAAGTCGATCTAATTGCCAATCCATAAGGCTTCTGGCTTGGTTGTCACCCCGTCAGGCTGCTTTAAGGCAGGATGCAGAAGGCAGAAGGCACGTAATACCGTAGTTGCAACTATTGTTAATAATTCCAGTGATTTTACAAATGATTTAAGATTACTATATGTTACAAGTTGGCTCTTCCGGCTTTGCGGTGATAAGACAAGCTTATGTCAGGTAATTCCGCCAGTTCCAGCCACGTTGATTTTCGATTTTGTGCCTTTTAATACGTTTTCAACCACAGATCCGGAAGAGCCTACAAGTTTTGTCCCTTGATAGCTATAAAGGATACTGTTTTGATACTTTTGTCAAGTACCTTTTTTACTAAATTAGATGAGCTTACCCTGGTAAAATTTAGTCATAAGCTTATTGATTGTAAACAATAATTAATGAAAATTAATCCTAATGAATAGGAGTGTTTTATACGAAAAATGAGAGCTATATCCCTTGTCATGTCTGCTTTCTAACTATTTTCGTACAAAAAAAAAAAAAAAGTGTTGACTTTCTCAAATAATAACGATAAGATACCAAAAGTTATTAAGCAGCCTATCTATATATAGCGTTCGTCATAGCTATGAGGTACACATTTTTTTTGCCCTCTTCCCT
>NZ_JAAHHU010000288.1:0-5898 GCF_010672095.1 Moorena sp. SIO3I6
CCATAGCTCGTAATTTTACACTCAATTTATACCGTGACCAAATGTTTAAAAATATGGCACAAGCTCAACGACTTTGTTCTTTTGGTCTAGACACGCTTAAGCAACTTTTTAGAATGAAATAGCCCTGCCTTCTCCCTGCTTACTGGTAATCGGTAAAGTATGAAGGGGCAACAAATGTAAATACCGATGGGGAATTAAAATTAAGCGATCGCACTCTGGAGGAATCTGCTGAATGATGTCATCAATGGATAGAATATCAGCTAGCTCATCTAGGCGGTTGCTTAGGTCGTTTTGCCAATTAGATTTTTCGGTGTAGTAGCTTTCCAGATATTTAACTACCCAATTTAGAAATTTGTATAAGTCTTGTGGCTCAGATTGCCAAACTATGGGCTGTTGAATTTGGTGGGTAAAGATGAACGTGAGCAGCTTATTCCCTGTAATGTAAAATTCTACAATGGCAGTGTTGTCATCTAAATTGTTCTGAAATTGCTCAAAGTTAAAGCTAGAACCGATAAGTAAATATTGGTCTTGTAAATCATTGCGCTGCTTTCGCAACTGTTGGAGACGTTGTGCTAGGGCGGTTTGATTTTCAGCTTTTCCCTGTTGGATTTGATATTGACCTGCCGCTATTTCATCCCTGTATTGTTCTAATTGAGTGGCAACATCTACAGGAAAGATGGTTTTCAGGTCACGGCTGAGAATCTTGTCAACTAAATTCTGGGTTTTGCTCCGTTCAACATATTCAATGGCTTCGGTGATATTAGTTAATTCTAGGCAAACTTCTACCATGCCTCCATAGACTTTATTCGATTCTTCAGCTAGTTTGGTCTTGTATTCTTCTACTCCAGAACCAGAACTAATTTCATCTCGCAGGAATTCTACGGTTTTAATGGCAGCATCAAAAGCTTTGTAAGCTTCCGATGAATTTTGAGCATCTCGGTAAGCGAAACCAAGGTTATTGTTAGTATTTAGATAATTTTGGGGAAATGCCTCAAAGGTTAATACTCTTAGAGCCTGTTGGTAACAAGCGATAGCTTCTTCACTATTCTGTGCTTTTTCCCCTTTTATTCGGTTACAGTAAGCAGCACCGAGATTATTTTTTGTATTTGCCCACTCATAAGGAAATTCCTCAAAGGTTAATACTCTTAGAGCCTGTTGGTAACAAGCGATGGCATCTTCACTATTCTGTGCTTTCTCCCCTTTGATTCGGTTACGGTAAGCATTACCGAGATTAGTTTGTATGATTGCCCACTCATAAGGAAATGCATCAAAAATGATGACTGTAAGAGCCTGTTGATAACAAGCGATCCCTTGTTCTATATTCTGTGCTTTCTCCCCTTTTATTCGGTCACCGTAAGCAATACCGAGATTAGTTTGTGTCCCTGCCCACTCATAAGGAAATTCCTCAAAGGTTCTAACTCTTAGAGCCTGTTGGTAACAAGCGATGGCTTCTTCAATATTCTGTGCTTTCTCCCCTTTTATTCGGTTAACGTAAGCAATACCGAGATGAGTTTGTGTCGATGCCCACTCATAAGGAAATTCCTCAAAGGTTAATACTCTTAGAGCCTGTTGGTAACAAGCGATGGCTTCTTCAATATTCTGTGCTTTCTCACCTTTTATTCGGTCATAGTAAGCAATACCGAGATAATTTTTTATCCTTGCCCACTCATAAGGAAATTCCTCAAAGGTTAATACTCTTAGAGCCTGTTGTAAACAAGCGATTGCTTGTTCTATATTCTGTGCTTTCTCTCCTTTGATTCGGTCACCGTAAGCAATACCGAGATTAGTTTTTGTATTTGCCCACTCATAAGGAAATGCCTCAAAGGTTAATACTCTTAGAGCCTGTTGTAAACAAGCGATCCCTTGTTCTATATTCTGTGCTTTCTCCCCTTTTATTCCCTTACAGTAAGCAATACCGAGATTAGTTTTTGTCGTTGCCCACTCATAAGGAAATGCCTCCAAGGTTAATACTCTTAGAGCCTGTTGTAAACAAGCGATCCCTTCTTCACTATTTTGTGCTTTATCACCTTTTCTTCCCTTACAGTAAGCAGCACCGATATTAGTTTTTGTCGATGCCCACTCATAAGGAAATGCCTCAAAAGTTAATACTCTTAGAGCCTGTTTTAAACAAGCGATCCCTTGTTCTATATTCTGTCCTTTCTTCCCTTTTATTCTGCAATAGTAAGCATGACCGAGATTATATTGTGTCTTTGCCCAATCTTCAGGAAAAGCCTCAAAGGTTCTGACTCTAAGAGCCTGTTGGTAACAAGCGATGGATTGTTCTATATTCTGTCTTTTCTTCCCTTTTATTCTGCAATAGTAAGCATGACCGAGATTATATTGTGTCGATGCCCACTTAAAAGGAAAAGCCTCAAAGGTTAATACTGTTAGAGCTTCTTGGTAACAAGCGATCGCTTCTTCAATATTCTGTGATTTTTCCCCTTTTATTCGGTCACCGTAAGCAATACCGAGATTATCTTGTATCGATGCCCACTCAACAGGAAATGCCTCCAAGGTTAATACTCTTAGAGCCTGTTGGTAACAAGCGAACGCTTGTTCTATATTCTGTACTTTCTGACCTTTGATTCGGTTAAGGTAAGCATTACCGAGATTACCTTGTGTCCTTGCCCAATCTTCAGGAAAATCCTCAAAGGTTCTGACTCTTAGAACTTCTTGATAACAAGCGATCGCTTCTTCTATATTCTGTGCTTTCTCCCCTTTTCTTCTTTGAGAGTAAGCATTACCGAGATTGTTTTGAGTCTCTGCCCATTCAACCGGAAAAGCTTCACGGGTGCGTACTTCTAAAGCTAATTGGAAGCAAGTGATCCCTTCTTCAATATTTTCGGCTTTCTGACCCTTTTTTCTTTGACAGTAAGCAGTACCGAGATTGTATTGAGTCTTTGCCCATTCAACTGGAAAAGCTTCACGGGTGTAAACAGTTAGGGCGACTTCATAACCAGTGATAGCAATTTCCATATTGCTGGCTTTGTCACCCAAGGGTAATTCTGCTACTATTGTGCTAAATTCAACAAGATCTGCGCTTAGGGATGTGGCTTGATCTGGTTTCGCTTCCGCCAGCTTACTTGTTGCCCAAGCCCGCAATTTTTCTGCTAAGGTCTGATTAAGTTTATCTATATTTGCTTCCAGTAATTTATCAACTACCTGGTGATCACCATTACTGTCTGCAATTGCTTTTAGTACCTGTAAGAGAAAGTCAAGTTGGGCATCAGATGTATTGTCAGCCATTGCCATCCACTGCTATACAATAGTTATTCAAAAATTCGACTTATTGAAAGCACCCTGGATTTACCAATCTTCCGCCATTGGCAAAACTGTCTGCTGCTATCCCTTAGGAAAAGGCAAGAGGCAGAACCTTGTAAATTATAACATTCCTAAGAAGTCAGAAGTCAGAAGTCTGAAGTCTGAAGTCTGAAGTCTGAAGTCTGAAGTGGGTAGTGCTGTATTAATATCTAACACACGAGTACCCATTAACCGCAAACGAGTACCCATTAACCGCAAACTAGTACTCGTTTATCACATACCAGTACTCGTTTCTCGTTAACTAGTACTGGTGTATAACAAACTAGTACTGGTGTATAACAAACGGGTACCCGTTTCTCACATACTAGTACTCGTTTCTCGTTAACTAGTACTGGTGTATAACAAACAAGTACTAGTTTTTCGTTAAACTGTACTAGTTTATCATTTAACAGTACTCGTTTATCAGTAACTAGTACTTGTTGCTAATCGAATAGTACTTTTGTATTAAAAACCGGTACTGTTTTGTTCTTAACGAGTACCATTTCCTCACATGGTAAGAGGGAATAGGGAATAGGGAGCAGGGAGCAGGGAGCAGGCAATAGGCATGCTAGCAATAGGCATGCTAGCAATAGGCAAGGTAAGCTATCAGCTAATAGCTATCAGCTATAGCGTTTCTAGGACTCATGAGGTACACATAACTGTTTGACTATTGGCTTTTGCTTCTTCTATCTTAGCTGCTCCCTGCTCCCGTCTTGATGCAGTCGCTCATGGGGGAAACCCCCAAGACCGCGCTGCATCGCTGCTTCCTGCTCCCTAAAAACCAGATATTTGTACCTCACCAGTCGTAGAATTGCTATAGCTGAATGCGACACCTAACCGGATGTTACTTATCCGTTAACTGGTTCAACCAATTGGTCAAATCCACTTCGGTTTCAAAATCTAACAACGCTTCTCCTAAATCCTCCAACTGCTCAAAGGATAATTTCTCAATTTGATTTTGTAATTGGGGATTGATTTCACCTAAGCGACGGTTAAGTAGACGCTTAATTAAATTAAGCTCATTGCGCTTTCCTTGTTCTAATCCCTGTTCTAATCCCCGTTCTAATCCCCGTTCTAATCCTTGTTCTAATCCTTGGCGAATAATTCGTTGATAAACTACTGACTCTTGCATCATATCCTCCCGAAAATAAGCTTGAATTAACTGCTCATCAAATTTCACTCCAGCCAACAGTTGCACGCAAGCAGATAGGTTACGCTGCTGTTGTCTATCTTCAATCATATCGATTCTGGCTGCTACTTGGGATAGCAAGGTTTCTGGCACTTCCGCTTGTGCTAATACTGCCAAGGGTAGTAATCCTGGGGTTGTTAGTAATGGTTGTGGATCACATTCCCAAATCCGAATCACCCGGTAGCGGAAGGATAGGTTCCTCTCAGTAAATTGATTCACAAATACTCCGGCTAATCGGGTTGGTTTCAGGAATATTATTACCTGTTCAATATCACAACGATACTGTCGATATAACCTGACCCAATAATCCAGCATCCGCAGGGGTAACGGAGGTTCAGATTGGGGTAGGGTTTGAAATTCCAAATGCAAGATAGCATCAGCAACTCGCACAAAAAACAAGGCATCTGCCCGAATTGGTTCTGTGCTTAATTCGGTGTTGAGAATTTCGATATCCTCTGCTAGTTCTTGGTTAAATAACCAACGGGTAAAGGCTTGGGGATATTGTTCAACTAGATATTTTAGGGTACTGTCGTAAGTCATTACACATCTGATCTAACTAAGTCAATTCTGGTTAACTAATCGAAAAGAGGGTTAAGAGCCACAAATTCGACGACTCGAACCTATCCCAAATCATCTTCAATAAAGCCAGGGTAAGGTATGTCGGAAATATTGGCGACTTAACTAACTCTTGAAATTCCCAGTAAACCCCGACAATCATTAACGGTATATCGGGGGATAATAACCAGGTTAAATGATTGCTATTGTTTGGTGATATTATTCTATTTTATCACAGTTTTTAGCCCTAATATTACTCAAGTTTTAGTTAATAATTTTAAAGTTTATTCGCTAATATTGGTAGTGTTTTATTGCAGTTAAATCTCTATTTGGCCAGGGGCAAATAGATTCAAAAGTCCCCCTTATTAAGGGGGATTTAGGGGGATATAAAAGGAATTAACCAAACTGCATGTGTCTGAAATAAACGCTAATGTATGCTTTATAACTCCTATGCAATAGTTTTTTTAACAAATCCTAAAAATACCAAAAAAAACTTTTTAAAACCCTTGACAAATAATTTTATAATTATTATAATAATCATTGTAAAATCAAGTTGTAATTATTCACTATGTCAGACAACTTTACTCGCAACTTCAAGAAAAAACCGACTCAGCACACTCTCAAAGGTCCTCGTGAATCAGTAATCAATAGTATCCATATGCTTTATTCCCTAGGCTATGCAGAAATCGCGGAGTGGACTCCTCTAGAGCCGACCGATATTCCAGGTGAAGGTGCGATTCGTTGACTATAAACCTTACCCTACAAGGGTTTTGGGGGATTAGCCGCCTGGTCTCAGGAAACTGAACCTTGACAACTTGATAACCATGATGGTGAAAATCCATCCCTCGTGAAAT
>NZ_JAAHHU010000289.1:0-5882 GCF_010672095.1 Moorena sp. SIO3I6
ACCTCTGGCAACTCCTCAAGCTCCACCTCTCGTAATCGCTCCCTGATCACAGAACGAATGTTATTTTTTGTGATCTTCTCTCCAAAAACCTCTGAGAGGATATGCCACAACCGGGAGCCAACCACCCGAATGTAATCGGCATCGTAACCGGAACCGTCAGCAATCTCTTGATAAGTTTGTCCTGACCAACATTGGCGGAGCACCAGTTCTTGAACTGCGTTTAAGCGTTCGGGTTTGATGACCGTATCCACTATCGCCAATGCTTCTTCAACACTCATTACTTTTTATTATGTAATCAATTAGAATTATTTATTACTTTTTCTCACAGACAAAGCCAAATTGCCGATTTACCTTAAGGATAGGGATCGCAAATCGTCCTTTAGGGTTAACGCCAAGTCAGCGATCAATAAGCGATCGCTGGCTACCTACTTCAAGGGGGATCAGCTTCCCTAGTCAACCAGGCTTACGCAATTAAGCCATCTAAAAACTACCTATACGGGTTAAAGGGTTAGTAAACAGCTAGAAAAAATGTCACAGAGTCTACCAAAAACTCTGATTATTTGTTAGACTTAAATTAGGGTAACACCGACAGGGATTATTATGTAACTTAAATTAAAGCCGAAAACCAAGGGTTTAATAGTTGCGCTCTCGACCTACGGTGGAACCACTTTTTTGACATTTCTATGGCGCTCGCGGGATATTCCGTCAGAGCTTTGGGAGATACCCCCTGGATGTGAAAGCATCTTGCATTGGCGGGCCTTGGTCTATCTTGGTAGACTTTGGTAGCTAAAAAGTATCGGTAACAGTTAAAACTACCTCGTAATTGTGGGCATCCAACAATAGGGCATGGGATTTACCCCTACTCCATGCTCTATTTTGTTATACCTGGTTAACTAATGGTTAACTAAGATGTTCCATAACTGATCCACGGTACTGTTCCACAGTGGCTAGCGTTGTATTGAAGTTTGGTTTTCGAGAGTTGACCGTTGCTTGTTTATCGTCCACATTCAGTCCACATTCAACAGTCCCACCTCTGATTTAAACGGTATAACCGCAACTTAGGATGATGCCAAACAGCGTTATTGATTTGCTGAGTCAAACCATCAGGAAGGATGTTCATCGTTAACAACCATTAACACAATTGAGCTTAAAGAATATGGCAAAACGTTTACTATACCACAGCTTTTGCCTTTCGGGTTTCCTTTTTGGCTCAATTATCAATGAGTAACTCAATTGGGCTAATTCAGGGTGATAGAGAAAGTAGGTGTTCGCTAGAATTAACAATGATCAGCCAGATCAGCAACCTGTAGAAAGGTTTCAGGATTCTGCCTTTAATGACCTCCTGATTCCCTGGCTTAACCCAGATAGTTTTAGGAGACGGTTGAGGCAAGTAATCCAGAGGTCAAAGTGGTATAAGGGTTATCGATTCGCCGTCTTATTGGTGGCTTTGGAACGTTTCAAAGTCATTCAGTTTAGTATGGGACGGCAAGTGGGATCAAAATTGCTAAAGGCTTTTGATTCTCGCTTGACTTATACCCTGAATTCTACCGTTAACTATACCGTTAACTATACCGTTAACTATACAGTGGCGCGGTGGTCAGAAGATGAATTAGCGGTCTTGCTCCAAGACATTAACGATGTCAGTGAAGCTACCTTGGTAGCAGAACAGATTTGCGCTAGCCTGCGATCGCCTTTTTCGATTGATGACCATGAGATCTTTATGAGTGCCAATATTGGAATTGCTAGCAATGACAGGGATGATTACCAACCCTCTGCTCTTCTTGACAACGCCAGTCTAGCTCTTTATCGAGCCAAAATGGAAAGTAACACTGGCTATCAGCTATTTACCCCTGCCATGCGCACCCGGAGTGCAGAGCGGTTGCAGTTAGAAGATAGTTTACGCTTGGGTATTAAGCGCCAAGAATTGCGGCTTTATTACCAGCCGATTGTGTCTCTTGAAACCCATAAGCTGGCTGGCTTTGAGGCACTGGTGCGCTGGGAGCATCCCGAACGGGGACTGCTGTTGCCAGCAGAATTTATTCCGGTGGCAGAAGAAACAAAGCTGATTGTGCCACTGGGTTGGTGGGTACTACGGGAGGCTTGCCAACAAATGTGGCAGTGGCAACAACAGTTTGCCCAATATCGAGATTTAACCATCAGCGTTAACGTCTCTAGCTTACAATTATCCCAACCAGATCTAATCAGTAAAATCGACACAATTTTGTGGGATTCTGGTCTCGATGCCAAGAGTTTGAAACTGGAGATCACAGAAAGTGTACTGCTGGAAACCACTGCAGTGGTTCTGTTGGAGAAACTCAAACAGCGAGAGATTCAGTTGTGCATTGATGATTTTGGGACTGGCTATTCTGCCTTGAGTTACTTGCCAAATTTACCCATTGATATATTGAAAATTGACCGCTCTTTTGTCAAAGGCATGAGTGATGATCACAAACATGGGGAAATATTGCGGTGGATGGTAAAGTTGGCAAACGACCTTGGTATACATGTAGTAGCAGAGGGAGTAGAAACTGAAAAGCAATGGGGACAGCTTTGTGATTGGCGTTGTCAATATGGACAGGGGTATTGGTTTTCTAAACCTTTAAATGCCGAAGCTACTGAAGCCTGGTTAGAGGGTCTAAGTGTGGGAGGAGAAGGGAGTGTGGGAAGATGGGGAGATGGGAATCGGGAATCGGGAATCGGGAATCGGGAATCGGGAACTTCGGATAAAGGAAGATTAGGAACAACAGAGGATTTCTTGGTGTGATGAGAAATCAGGATTGGGTTTGATGATCGACTGCGCGTTTATGATACTGTTTATGATACTTATGAGGTACATTCAATTTTTCCATAGGCCACTCCCGACTCCCGACTCCCGACTCCCGACTCCCGACTCCCGACTCCCTAATGATTCCCAAAGCCGAACGATACTGGCTCAAAAATGCCTACGTACCATGTTGCCTACTGGAAAACAGCAACATTTACCATCGCAACGAGCAGGGTTTGTGCTTAGTTGATATTGAAATTAATCAGGGAGCCATTGCTGCAATAGTGCCAAAGGCGATTTTTCCCAAGGGGCAGCAAAACACGATGGTCGAAAAGAGCCGCTACGGGAACGCAAACAGTACCGACAACAGCATTGCAAACAGTGTTGAAGCTAGCACAGATACCAGTAACATACCTAGTCACATCCCGAGTATAGATCTCAAGCAAGGACAAGTATGGCCCTGTTTTCTAGATATACACACCCATCTGGATAAAGGTCATATCTGGGAACGGTCTCCCAATCCTGATGGTACCTTTAATAGTGCCTGTCTGACCGGAGATGCTGATGCCGAAACCTATTGGCAAGGGGAAGATTTATATCGGCGCATGGAATTTGGACTCAAATGTAGCTATGCTCATGGCACTAAAGCTATCCGCACCCACATTGACTGGGTTGGAGAACAAAGTGCGATTAGCCTAGGCGTTTTCCAAACCCTCCAGAAAGAATGGCTTGACAGAATTACCCTACAAGCAGTGTCTCTAGTTACTCTAGATTACTATCAAACTCCCGCCGCTGCCATTACCTTAGCCGACACAATTGCTGAAATCGGAGGCATACTTGGGGGAGTAGCCTATAGCAACCAAGACCTGGATGCTCAACTCGATACGGTCTTCTCCCTAGCTAAGGAGAGAAACCTCAACCTAGATTTCCATGCTGATGAAAATGGTAATCCCGATTCCCATTGCTTACGACAGATTGCCAAAGCTGCTATTCGTCATCAGTTTACCGGAAAAATTCTTTGTGGTCACTGTTGTAGTTTGGCAGTGCAACCCTTAGAGGAGGTTGCGGAAACTCTCAAGTTGGTCAAAGCAGCAGGAATTGCTATTGTTAGCTTACCCATGTGCAATCTTTATCTACAGGATCGACAGGCTAACTTTACACCGTCCTGGCGGGGAGTCACCAGGGTCCATGAAATTAAACAACAGGGTATTCCGGTAACATTAGCTAGTGATAATTGTCGAGACCCCTTTTATGGATTTGGGGACCATGATGTATTAGAAGTCTTTACCCAAGCGGTACGGATTGCCCATTTAGATATGCCCATCGGTGATTGGCCCTGTGCCGTAACCAAGACAGCGGCTGATTTAATGGGTTTACCCGAGATGGGTAGGATTGGGGTGGGACTCCCGGCAGATTTGATTTTGTTTAAAGGACGCCATTTCAGTGAACTTTTGTCCCGTCCCCAACATGACCGAATTATCTTGCACCAGGGTAAGCCAATTGATACTACGTTGCCGGATTATGCTGAGTTAGAGAATTAAGAATTAAGAATTAATAATTTAGAATTAAGAATTAAGAATTTAGAATGCAGAATTAAGAATTTAGAATTAAGAATTTAGGGAGTCGGGGCAAGAGAATGTAGGGTGCGTTAGGGGCGGGCGAGCCCTAATTTTCCACTTCGAGCGCCAGTATTAGAATAGCCCGCCCCGTAACGCACCACCAAGTAGAATGCTGATGACTATGATAAATACTATATATCAGTTCTCAACAATTCCTGAGCCCATATCCGATTTTTATCTGAAAAAGCTGGTACTGGCTCTTGGTCATAATCGAGTTGGTAATCATAACCCCCTCGTTCATAAACACTATTAATTATAGCTTGTAAATCTACTATCGGTTCAGAATCCTCTGGACGTAATGGTAGGGAAAAAGTTGGGAGTTGCTCTGGCAGATTACAAGTATATAATTCGGCTCGTGGGCGACGCTCTTCTCGACTAACCAAAACCCGATAATCGCTTTCGATAGTATTATCTAATAGTGGCATTGGTTTCCAGCCTCTGAGCAAATCGATCTCTACTAAATTAGTTAAACTTCCTAACACCCGTTGGCGTTTTTTCAGGTAAGTTTCTCTACCGTCACCAGAGCGCTTATTAACTGGAGATAAAACTTCGATAGCGGTTACCACAGCACCGGTAGTCATATCTCTTACTTCCAAATACCCTTGCTTGATTTCTTCAGGCATAGGAACCATTACTGTCACTGGTTTTGTGGTTGGTGGCGCAACAGCAACGTTAGAGCTGGAAGAATCTTCAGTATTTGGTTGACGTTTAACAGTAACATCAGGAATCCTAACTAATAAGACGTTATCTTCGTTAGTTTTATTAACCTGATAAATGCGCTTTTCAATAGCTACTTTATACTTCGGACGTACCTGAGGAATTAAACACTCAGCAATTAGACTAATCAACCAGTGATGTACTTCTGGCCATAAATCAGGATGCTCTAAATACGGATCCATACCGGGAAAGATTGACGGCATCCCTTAACCTCCGATCAGCTCTTTCTTCTAGGATAGCAGGATAGCAGGTTAGCAAGTTAGCAGGTTAGCAGGTTGTTCGCTTTTGAAGCTAGTAAGATCCAAGTTTTTGGGTTTTAGGGAGCAGGGACTAAAGCCATAGGCCACGCTTTGGGCCAAGCCCACGCTGCGCAAACGCCAACAGAGCTTCGGAGCACTGAATTCAGAAGATGGAAGAGGTAAAAAATATGTGTACCTCATGTTGAGGTGGCTCTTTGCCAATAAAAGTCATGGGCTACTGAAAACCTAGTTTTTTTCAATACCCCCTCAGGGACTGCTTACGTATCAGGTAAGGTATAATGGTAAATAATTACCGCACTACAAAAGTAAAAATGATTGGGACATGTATGGAGTTTAACCTCTTTATACTGACCGGTCTGAGGTGAATAAAAAAATAATCTCCATTCCTATTCGGTGATGAAAGCGATGAAAACTAAATCTCAAAAAATCAAATTATACTCAGTAAACGATCTGAAATCACTGTCCCAGTTAGCCTGTATATCATCTGAAACCCGCTTAGCAATGCAAGCTGTTGCTAAAGTG